>CAYPHP010000087.1:1790-9615 GCA_964410045.1 uncultured Acidobacteriota bacterium
CGCTGGTCGCCGGTGGCTTCCTGAGCGATGTCTTCCATGGTACGCACCGCGCGCACCGCCTGCTTGGGGTCCACGGACCAGATGGCCTTCTGGACTGCCCCTGCCAGTGTCGCGGGATTTCCGGAAGTCCGCGCCACCAGCACGCGAGGCACATTCCAGCAGCGCTCCGACTGCGCCAGCGGAATGTAGAGCGCTGGTTTGGTCTCGATCTTCAACCCGCGTTCGCGGATTTCACGCACCACTCCGATCACAGTAAGCCAGTGATCGCCTGGGTATGGGTAATCGAGCGCGGAAGTTTGCAGGCGCTTCCCTTCCGCTCGGCCCTCGCCAAAATGCATCTTGGCCAGCGTCTCGTTGATGATCACAACGGGTTGGCCGTCGGCGCGGTCCTGCGTGCCGAAGAACCGGCCTTCCCGCAATTGCGCGCCGATGGTCTGGAGATAATTTTCGGAAACGGTGCGGATCAGGGCATCCTGGCGGCGGAAGAACTCGTTGTCCTGACCCTCGACCAGGTAGCCGCTGGTGTTCCCGATGGTGATCAAGGGAAGGTTGGAGGTGAACGATGCGGACTCGACGCCGGGCAGCGCTTCCACTTTCTCGATCACGCCGCGCAGGAATTGCTCGCGCTGGGGATGCTCGCGATAGCGCGGTCCCAGGAGCGGCGTGGACATGGTCAGCAAACCGGCCGGATGAAATCCCGGATCCACTTGCTGGAGTTTGCGCACGGTCTGGATCAGCAGTCCGGCGCCGGAGGTCAGCACCAGGGCCAGGGCCACCTCTACGGCCACCAGCACGCGGCTCAACCGGTGGCTGCCGGATGCCTGTGTCCGTCCGCCTTCCTTGAGCGCTTCAAAATATGCGCGACGCCCTGCCAGCCACGCGGGCGCCAGACCGAAGAGCAGCGCAGAGACCACCGCCACGCCCATGGTGAAGAGCGTGACCCGCCAATCGAGGTGCAACTCCGTGGCCTTCAGATCTTCCGGAACGAAAACGCGCAGGATACTCAAGCTCCAGAACGCGAGAATCAGGCCGGCGAGCGCGCCTCCGGCCGCCAGCAGCATGCTCTCCAGGAGCATCTGTTGGACCAAGCGCCGGCGTCCTGCGCCCAGCGCGGCGCGAACTGCCAACTCCCGCTCACGCGTCTGCAGGCGAGCCAGCAGCAGGTTGGCCAGATTGGCGCAGGCAATCAGCAGCACGCATGCCGTGGCACCAAGCAGCGCCATCAAGGCCAGGCGCGTCTCGCCGACGATCTCGTCGCGCACGGGAATCACCACTGCGCCAACTTGGCGGTTGCTGTTGGGGTACTGCTGTTCGAGTCGTTTGGCGATGCCCGACATTTCGGCCTGCGCCTGCTCCACGGTCGCGCCGGGGCGCAACCGCGCGACGCAGGTGAGAAAGTGTGAGCCGCGCCGGGCCAGGTCCTGAGGCGTGAACGCTGCCGGAGTCCAGACCTCCACTTCGCGCCGCGCCGGGGTCACGAACGACCGCGGCATCACGCCCAGCAAAGTGAACGTTTCGTCGTTCAGGACGATGGGTCCGCCGATGGCCGACTGCTGGCCGCCGAACCTGCGCTGCCACAGCCCGTAGCTGATGATGGCCACCTTCTCGTTGCGCGAGTCCTCGCCTTCGTCAAACACTCGTCCCGCAACCGGGCTTACTTCCAACACCTTCCAGAAGCTTGCGGTAACTCCCGCGCCGATGGTCTGTTCGGGTGTAATGCCGTCCGCGGTGATGTTGTAGTTGCGTCCGCGGATGGCGGCGATGTCCGTGAATACGGTATTCTCTTTCTTCCAGTCCACCCAGTTGGCGGGAGCGGGGGTGTTGCGCGGGAAGCCAAAGTGCGCGGCGTCCTCCCACACCATCACCAGGCGATCGGCCTGGGGAAACGGGAGCGGGCGCAGCAGCACGGCGTCGACCACGCTGAACAACGCGGAGTTCGCACCGATGCCCAAGCCGAGAGCCAGAACCGCGGTCAGCGTAAAACCGGGACTGCGCGCTAGTTGCCGCAGTCCAAAGCGCAAGTCTTGCAGCCAGGAATCGGTCATAGAAGGGCCTTCCCCGAGATAGACGGAGGAAGCAGGGTAGGGTTCCGGAGAAATCTTCGCGCTATTCCAGTTCTTTGCCAGTGGTATCGTCGACGCCGGTCACGATGACCGCCGCGGCCAGGTAGGCGGCCGCAGTCATGACGAACGCGATCCCCAGGCCCAGCGACTCGGAGAGCTTGCCGATGGTGAACGGCGCCACCGCGCTGGCGATCCGGCCGAGATTGTAGGTGAAGCCCATGGCTGTGCCGCGCAACGCCGTGGGAAACATCCCGCTGGCCAGGATGGCGAAGCCGCTGAAGCATCCGGTGCAGAAGAAGCCCAGCAGTGGACTGAGCAGCATCAAAGTCTGCGCGTCATTGGCGAGGGAATACGCCAGCACGCTGGCCGCGGAAACCAGCAGGTAAGCGATGTACGTGCGGCGGCCGCCCCAGCGGTCGGCGATAAAGCCGAAGGTGATGTAACCGAACCAGGCGCCGGCCTGCATCAGCAGCATCCAGGTGGAACTTTGGGCGATGCCCAGTCCGCGTCCACCGCGCTCGATCGGCAGCGCCAGGAAGCTGGGGATCCAGGTGAAAAGTCCCCACCAGGCGAAGAGCGTGGCCGCGTTCATCGACGTAGCCACCAAGGTGCGCCATCCCAGACGCCCGCGGAACAGGGCGCTGATGGGCACGGGCGCTTGTTTGTGGCGGTCTTTCCAAATGGTGGGCTCTTCGACGCCACGCCTCATCCAAATCACGACCAGCGCCGGTAGCGCGCCCACGAAGAACACAGCGCGCCATCCGAAATTGGGAGCCACCAGCCAGTTCACCATCACGGCCAGGGCGTAGCCGATGGCCCAGAAGCTTTGCAGCAATCCCAACGCTTTGCCGCGGTGCTCGGCGGGCCAGGTCTCGGCCACCAACGTCGCGCCGGTAGCCCACTCTCCGCCCATACCCAAGCCCAGCATCAGACGGAAGAACGCCAGTTGCCACAGGTTCTGGGCCACGCCGCTTAGACCGGTGAAAATGGAGTAGACCAGGATGCTGGCCATCATCGCCCGAGCCCGTCCCCAGCGGTCGGCGAGATAGCCGAACAGGATGCCGCCACCCGCCGCGGTTACCAGGGTGAACGACATCAACAGGCCGCTGATCGCCGGCGTCAGCGACAGGTCTTTCTGGATCGCCTGGAGCACCAGCGAATACAACATCACGTCCATGGCGTCCAGCATCCAGCCGAGGGAGGCCGCGGTTAAGGAACGTTTGGCTTGTGACGTGATGGCCAAATCAGTAGAAGTCCGAGCAGGACATGAAGTAGCCGCACTTCCGGCAGATCAACTTGCAGCTCCGATTCTCGAGAAGCTCCGAGCAGACGGGACAGTATTGTGAGGGATGCTTCTCCGGTTCATCCGCCATGGAAGCGATTTCACCACAAAGGCACGAAGAAGGCTAGGCCTTTAAGCCGTCGATCTCGCGCATGCGGGCAAAAGCCCGGCGGACGTGCGGAATGACGATGCTGCCGCCAACGATCAGGGCCACGTTGAGGGCGTCAATCACTTCGTCGCGCTTCCAGCCTTCCTCCGCGCTGCGCACCAGGTGGTAGGTGATGCAGTCATCGCAGCGGAGCACCGCCGAGGCCACCAGGCCCAGCAGTTCCTTGGTCCTGGTGTCCAGCGGACCTGGCTGGTAACACTGGTGGTCCAGAGCGAAGAAACGCTTCATTCCCAGGTGCCCGCAGTTCTGGATCTCTTCGTTCAAATCGGCGCGAAACTTCTGGAATTGGTCGAGAGTGTCAGCCATGCACCGATTCTAGCGCAGACCCCGCAGCGAATCGGTGAACGGCGGGCGGGCGACGCCGCGCTCGGTGATGATCGCGGTGACGTAGCGGTGCGGGGTCACGTCAAACGCCGGGTTCTCCACGCGAATGCCCGCGGGGGCTACGTGCGCGCCAAAGACGTGAGTCACTTCTTCGGCTGCGCGCTGCTCGATCTTGATTTGCACGCCGCTTTCAAGGCTCAGGTCCAGCGTGGAGATGGGCGCGGCCACGTAGAACGGGACGCCGTTCTCCTTGGCCAGCACCGCAAGCGAGTAGGTGCCGATCTTGTTGGCCACGTCGCCGTTGGCGGCGATGCGGTCGGCGCCCACCACCACCATGCCGACGCGTCCGCTCTGAAGCACATGACCGGCCATGTTGTCGGTAATCAGCGTGACCGGAATGCCGTCCTGCTGCAACTCCCACACCGTCAGCCGTGCGCCCTGCAAGACCGGCCGCGTCTCGCAACTGAAGACGTGCAGATCGGGGCGGCCCTCGTGAGCCGCGCGGACCACGCCCAGCGCCGTGCCGTAACCACCGGTGGCCAAGGCGCCGGCGTTGCAGTGAGTCATGATGCTGCCCGCAGCCGGTACCAATGCGGCACCGTGCCGTCCGATCGCCTGGCAGCAAGCAATGTCTTCGAGCAGGACTTGCTGGGATTCGCGGACCAGGCCGGGGCGAATGTCCTCGAAGGCTCCAGTGCGCAACTCGGCGAAGCGCCGCTTCATCCGCTCGATGGCCCAGAACAGGTTGACGGCGGTGGGGCGCGTCGCGCCGATCACCGCGCAGATCTCGCCGAGATCGCGATCCAACGCGGCGGCGTTCGTGGCGGCAGATTGCTGCGCCCCCAAGGCGATGCCCATGGCCGCGGCCACGCCGATGGCCGGCGCGCCGCGCACGGTCAGGTCGCGGATGGCCTCAGCCACTTCCTGGTAGCTGCGGCAGGTGAGGTACTTCTCTTCGCGTGGCAGAGCGCGCTGGTCAATCAAGCGCACACCGTCGGCGGTCCATTCAATGGTTTTGAACATAGGAGTCAGTTGAACTTCTTAAAACCTTGAGAAGCGACAAAGATCGCCGCAAAGAGTGTGGTGTTGTAGCCCACGTGCATCAAGTACGGCGGAACCAGCGAACCGGTGCGTCCGCGAGCGTAAGTGAATGCCGTGCCCACCAGAAAAATCGCCAAAACTTCCGGCCAACCGCCGCCCAACTGCGGGTAATGGATCGCGGCGAAGCAGGCTGCCGTGGCTACCACCGCCGGTTCCAGACCCCAGTGCCGTTCGAACACCGGATAGACCCGGCCGCGGAAGAATAGCTCCTCTACAAACGGGGCGATCACGATGCCGAAGAAAGCGAGCAGGTAACCGGCCAGCGGGCCAGTGAACAGTTCCTCGATGGGCATCGGACGCTTCCGGGGAAAGAGCAGCGGGATCACCTGCGAGGCTACCGCCAACACCGTGCCCAGGAAGAGAAACGCCGGCCACTGCCCTCCGACCGTTCGCCAGCGAACCGCCTCGCGAAATCCGCGGCGGTACTTGACGGCGATCAGAAAGTAGATGAACGCGACCGTCACCGTGTAGGCCACAAGCTGCACCGGCAACAGAAAGCGCACATCCTTCATCAGCTTCAGGGGAGGCGGCAGGTTTTCCCATCCGCGGACCAGGGCCAACGCTGTCAGGCCGCCACTCTGGGCCAGCAATATCGAACCGACTGCGCACAGCACCACCAGCAGCAGGTCGCGGAAACCCCAGGGCGGAAATGCAGAATGAGGAATGGAGAATGCAGAATCCGGAGGCAGTGCCTCCTTCGGTTCTTCATTCTGCATTCTGAATTCTTCGTTCTGCATTTACGTACGCCTCTTGCCGTTCTTCAGCACCTTCTCCAGCGCTTCCGCGGTGTAGGAACGCTTGGAGCGCGCCACCTGTTCGGGCGGACCTTGTGCAACGACGCGCCCACCGAACTCCCCGCCCTCCGGCCCCAGGTCCACGATCCAGTCTGCGGTTTTGATCACATCCATGTTGTGCTCGATGATGATCACCGTGTTGCCCAATCCGGTCAGCCGCGCCAGCACCTCCAGCAGTTTTCGCACGTCCTCGAAGTGCAAACCTGTTGTCGGCTCGTCGAGCAGGTAGAGCGTACGTCCGGTCTGGCGGCGGCTCAACTCCCGGGCCAGCTTGATGCGCTGGGCTTCGCCGCCGGACAGCGTGGTGGCCGACTGGCCCAACTGGATGTAACCCAGTCCGACGTCCACCAGAGTTTGCAGCTTCTGGCGGATCTGCGGAATGTTCTCGAGCACGGGCAGAGCGTCCTGGACCGGCGTGGTCAGCAGGTCGGCGATCGCCAGGCCTTTGTACTTTACTTCCAGAGTCTCGTGGTTGTAGCGGCGGCCCCTGCAGATGTCGCAGGTCACGTAGACGTCCGGCAGGAAATTCATCTCGATGCGCTTCTGACCGTCGCCCTGGCAGGCTTCGCAGCGCCCGCCCTTCACGTTGAAGCTGAAGCGGCCGGCCTTGTAGCCACGCTCGCGGGCTTCCGGGAGCATGGCGTAAAGGTCGCGGATCGGCGTGAAGACGCCGGTGTAGGTGGCCGGATTCGAGCGCGGAGTGCGTCCGATGGGCGATTGGTCGATGCGGATCACCTTGTCGATTTGATTGGCGCCCTCGATGGCCCGGTGAGAGCCCGGCTCCTCGCGCGCCCCGTAGAGATCGCGAGCCAAGGCCCGGAACAGGATGTCGTTCACCAGCGTCGATTTCCCTGACCCGCTGACCCCGGTCACCACGGTCAGCAGTCCCAAGGGGAAGGAGATGTCGATGTTCTTCAGGTTGTGCGCGCGGGCCCCCAGCACGGTCAACTGCTTGCCGTTGGCCTTCTGACGCATTTCCGGAACGGCGATCGACTCGCGACCGGAAAGGTAGCGCCCGGTCAGGGATCGCTCGGAACGCTCGATGTCTGCGGGTTTGCCGAACGCGACCAGTTCTCCGCCATGACGGCCGGCGCGCGGCCCCAGGTCCACCACGTAGTCGGCGCGGCGGATGGTCTCCTCGTCGTGCTCCACCACCAGCACGGTATTGCCCAGGTCGCGCAGGCGGATCAGGGTCTTCAGCAGGCGGTCATTGTCGCGCGCGTGCAGCCCGATGGAAGGCTCGTCCAGCACGTAAAGCACGCCCCGCAGGCGAGATCCGATCTGGGTGGCCAGCCTGATCCGCTGCCCTTCGCCGCCAGAGAGCGTAGCCGCCGAGCGGTCCAGGCTCAGGTAGCCGAGGCCCAGCGCCTTCAGGAACTCCAGCCGCTCGCGGATCTCCTGAAGCACGCGTCCGGCAATGATCTGATCGCGGCCGCTGAGCGCGATCTTCGCGGCGGTCTCCTGGGACCTGGAAATCGGCAGCGCGGTAAAGTCGGCGATCGAGAGCCCGGCTACCTTCACGGCCAGGCCTTCAGGCTTCAGACGGCGTCCCTGGCAGGCTTCGCAAGCGACCCCGGACATATACTGGCTGTACCATTCTCGGAAGGTCTCGGAAGACGATTCCTTATACGACTGTCGTAGTATTCCAATCACCCCGTCGAATCGCAGCTTCGCCTTGGAGTTCTCCCCGTAGAGGATCAGGTTCTGGGTCTTCCTGGGCAGCTCGCTCAAGGGCTTGCCCAAATCGAACCCATTGACCTCTGCGGCGATCTGGAGCTGGCGCTGCATGAAAGCCGAACCCGACCCCGGCCCGAGGCCTCCTTCGAGGATCGGCTTGGTCCAGTCGACGATCACCTTTACGGGGTCGAAGTCCCACTTGCTGCCCAGGCCGTTGCAAGCCTCGCAGGCTCCGTAGACGCTGTTGAAAGAGAAAGTCCGAGGCTCAAGCTGCGGCATGGACGTACCGCACTCGATGCACGCCAGGGTCTGGGAGTAGAGCGTTTCCGAGCCGTCCACGACCGCCACAAGCACGATCCCCTGGGCGAGCTTCATGGCCAGCTCAATCGACGACTCCAGTCGGCGCTCGATGCCC
>CAYPHP010000088.1:0-9587 GCA_964410045.1 uncultured Acidobacteriota bacterium
GGCGGCCACCTGACCCACGGTAGTCCGGTGAATTTTTCGGGACGCATGTACAAGATCGTGCCCTACGGCGTGACCAAAGATACGGAGACCATCGACTACGACGACTTGGCGCGGCTGGCCGCGGAACACAAGCCCAAGATGATCCTGGCCGGATGGAGTGCTTACCCGCGGATTATCGACTTCCCGCGCCTGCGCCAGATCGCCGACCAGTGCGGGGCCATCCTGCTGACGGACATGGCCCACTTCGCCGGACTCGTCGCGGCCGGAGTGCATCCGAGTCCGGTGCCGCATTGCGACATCGTCACCTCCACCACGCACAAAACTTTGCGCGGTCCGCGCTCCGGCATGATCCTGTCCCGCGCGCAGTACGCTGCGGCCATCGACAAGATCGTGTTTCCCGGAATGCAAGGCGGGCCGCTGGTCCACGTGATCGCCGCCAAGGCGGTCTGTTTCCGTGAGGCGATGCAGCCGGAGTTTCGCGTCTACCAGCAACAAGTGGTGGCCAACGCACGAGCCCTGGCCGCGTCGCTGACAGCAGCAGGGCTGCGCCTGGTCTCCGGCGGGACCGATACTCACCTGTTGCTGATCGATGTGTTCCGCGAAGGCATCAAAGGCAAGGAAGCGCAGACCGCGCTCGAAGAAGCGGGCATGACCACCAACCGCAACACCATCCCCTTCGACGTGAACACCCCGTTCAATCCTAGCGGAATCCGTTTGGGCACACCCGCGGTGACCACACGGGGAATGAAGGAAGCGGAGATGAAGCAGATCGGCGGCTGGATCGCTCGCGCCCTGCGCAGCCATAGTGATCATGCGGCGCTCACGCAGATCCGCAGCGAGGTGCAGGAGTTGTGCACCGCCTTCCCTCTGTACCGCTGGCGGAAAGCGCCCGCTGCCGTGGTCTCTTGATCATTGCGATTGATATCCGCCGCATCAGCGGCTTCGGCGTGGGCACGTACATCCAGAACCTGGTGCGCACGCTGGCCCGCCAGGACCGCCGTCACGAATACGTCCTGGTGCAAGGCCCGCAACCCTCGGAGGCCTTCAGCCCCTTGCCCGCAAACTTCAGCCGGGTGAGTTTCACGCCGGGCGATCAATCGGTCCGAAACCACCTGCAATTTCAGGCGTTGCTCGAAGAGCACCGCGTGGATCTGCTCCACGTTCCGCACCGGCATGTGCCATGGCTGGTCCCTTGTCCTTACGTGGTCACGCTGCACGATTTGGGCGAGCTTTTCTATCCGGCGTCGGAGGCCGGCGGCGTCCGCCACGGTCTGCGGGATTTCCTGATGCGCCGAGCGCTGGCCGGAGCGGCGCGAGTGATGGTGGTGTCCCGGGCCACCGGGCGTGACGTGCTCCGCCATTTTCGTCTCGATGCGAGCCGTATTGAGGTGGTCTACAACGCCATCGATGAACGCCTGACCCAACCGCTGAGCGAGGCCGAACGGCTGCGGACGCTGGAACGTTACGGCGTGAACTATCCGTTCCTGCTCTACGCCGGCAGCGTCCGGCCACAGAAGAACGTGGTCCGGTTGATCGAAGCCTTCGCCGCGTTGAAGGGAGAAATCGGCGGCGAGCCTTCGTTCGCGAATCTCAAGCTGATCGTGATTGGCGATGAGCCCAGCAACAATCCCGACTTGCGCCAGGCCGTAGTCCGCAGCCGCATGCAGCAGGACGTGCGCTTCCTCGGGTTCGTGCCCATGGAAGCCCTGCGTGTTTTCTATCAGGCCGCGGAGGTCTTTGTCTTTCCGTCGCTCTATGAGGATTTCGGCCTGCCGCCGCTCGAAGCGATGGCCCTGGGAACGCCCGTGGTAGCTTCGAACACTTCATCCCTGCCCGAAGTCCTCGGCGATGCCGCCGTGCTGGTACATCCGGAGAACGTCTTCGATATCGTCCGGGGGATACACCGCGTCTTGACGGAGCCGGGAACCCGCGAGTTCCTTCGCCGCCGCGGCCTGGAACAAGTCCGCAAATTCTCCTGGGACCGGTCCGTGGAACGTGTGCTAGAAATCTATGATCAGGTAGGAGCATCCCGCCGATGACATACGACGATCTGCGCACGCTGCTGGACTATCACTATTGGGCCCGCGACCGGCTTCTGGCCGCGGTGGAAGCGCTCACTCCCGAGCAGTTCACCCGCGATATGGGCAACAGTTTCCGCTCGGTGCGGGATACCCTGGCGCACATCGTGGGCGCGGAAACGGCCTGGCTTTCGCGGTGGCAGGGTCACTCGCCTACCGCGTTGCTGCCTCCGGACCAGTTTCCCGACGTGGCCGCGGTGCGCAAGGTCTGGACCAGCCTGGAGACCCAGGTCCGCGCGTTTCTCGACGGTCTCGGGGAGCAGGGCGTGACCAAGGTGTTTGACTACAAGCTGCTCAGCGGCGCGGCGGGATCATCGCCGTACTGGCAGATGCAGCAGCACGTGGTCAACCACGCGAGCTACCATCGCGGGCAAGTGGTGACCATGCTGCGGCAACTCGGCGCCCAACCGCCGAAGTCGCTCGACTTGATTGCCTTTTACAGGGAAAGATCTGCGTAACCACGGATAAACACAGATAGACACGGATCGGATCTGTGTTCATCCGTGTTTATCCGTGGTTCCAAAGACTTACCGCATCCCTGCTTTCCACTCCGTCTGCTGGCGGCAGGCGTCCTGGACGCCCAGCGCGCACGCGCGCTCGGCGTCGGCGACGGCAGTGCGCAGGTCACCCTTGCGGGCATGGTTCTGGGCGCGATAGAAAAACGCGCGGCCGTTCTTGTTATCAAGCTGGATCAGGCCGCTCCAGTGTCCGATCATCCGGTCAAACTGGCCACGGCGAGCCAGCAGCGGATCGAGTGTTTCACACGCCTCGAAGCGTTTCGGTTCGATCTGCAATGCGCGTTCCAGGTCGCGGATGGCCGCCGCGACGCGTCCGGCCTTGGCCTGGGCGACGCCCCGCCGGAAGTAGGCTTCGGCCGAGCTGGGATCGAGGCGCAACGCTTCGTTGAAATTGCCCGCGGCCAGTTGCTCCAGCACTTCAGGCAGCTCTTTCCGCAACTTTTGCTTGCGCCTGAGATTCTCCTCGGCGAGCAGCATCTGCGAGATCGCCGCTCCGACCTCCGGCGCGTAGAGCGCGCCGACCCAGCGAGGGTTCTTCCACGATGGACGGCCCTCGATGGCCGAGCGGAACGCAGCCAGCGCACGATCCAGATCCATCTGTTGCCACTGCGCTACCGCCTGCCCCGCGAACCCGTCGGCGTTGGTCTCAAAGGTATCGCGAGCGCGGCCGCCCTGGCCCATGGCCAGCAGCACAAATCCCAAGGCGTTCGAAAAACGCGACTGGCCTGTGTTTGGCTCCGGGAGCGTCACTTCAATCAGCAGGCGCGCGGTGTCATACTTGCGGGCGCGATAGTGCCACCAGCCCAGGCGCTTCAGCCAATCCATTTCCCAGCCTTCGCTGTGGGTTTCCGCCTGGCGGATCGCCGGCGCCGAAGGCCCGAAGTCGCCCTGCAAGGCCGCGAGTCCGGCAAGTTCCGCCTGGATCTGGGGGGCTTTTAGCGACGTGGTCTGGAACTCGCCGAGCGCCCTGCGAGGATCGGCGGCTGCCAGCGCGTCGGCGTAATTGCGCATGGCTTCGACACTCTCTGGATTGATCTCCAGGAGGCGGCGCCACGCCGTAGCGGATTCCGCAAACTGGGCGACCGCATAATGCGCCTCGCCGAGCATTTGCAGCATCTCCGGCTGCCGCGGCTCGACGGTCAACGAGCGTGTCGCCCAGTTCACCGCCGCGCTGTAGTTGCCTCGCTCGAGCGCCCGCTTGGCCCGTTGCGACCAGAACACCCAGCCGACTTTCAAGTCGGTCTCGGCCTTGGCCGCGTCCCAGCGCTGATCGGCGATCAGGCGCTTGATCTGGGCGATCCGCTCGCTGGGCAGCGGATGCGACCGGAAGTAATCGCGCACCGCGTTCACCGCTCCCTCGGCGGCCTCCTCCAACGGGCCGGAAGCTTTCTCCGGCTCGCCGTCGATGTAATGCCGACGGAGCCGTTCGAACTTCTCATGCACCCGTAGCGCGCCGGCGGCCGAGTATCCCGCGAGCACGGCAAGTTGCGTCCCGGTGCGGTCGGCTTCCATTTCCTGATCCTTGGTGTAGCCGGCATGGAAGACCATCATCGGCAACGCGACGATTCCGCCTAACGGGATCTTGCGCAATGCCGCCTGAATCTGGACCCGCTCTGCGCAATGGTACAGGTCAATGTGCTCCACTTCATGACCCAGCACAGCGGCAAGCTGATCTTCGCTGTCCATCATGGCCAGCAATGCTGCGCCCACAACCACGTGACCGCCAGGCAACGCGAAGGCGTTGAAGTAGTGAGCCTCGGGAAGGTAATGGAACTTGTAAGGCAGACGCCGCTGGGCCTTCTGCGCCACTCGCGAGCCCACCTGCTGCAGATATGTGGCGATCACTTGCTCGGGACCGGGCTTCGGCGCCGGAAGATTGGAGGCCAGCTTGTCGCCGATCTTGATTTCTTCCTCGTCGGTGAGCCGCGTGAAGGTAGCCGGCAGGCGGGTCAACTCGCGTTGCGAGCTGGCAATCATGTTCACCACTGCCTCCGGACCGCCCGGGGCCTGCACCTTGCGACGCTGGGTCAACACCAATGCGCCCGCAGTGAGCAGCAGCAAGACGACGAGACTGATCCGTTGGCGGCTCATAGCAGTTGCTTCATCATGTCGCGATAGCGCGTGTACAGCCAGGAGACCGCCAGCATCGCCGCGCCCAAGGCGATAAACGTCAGGTAACGATCACGCGCACTTAAGCCCCATACGTCGAAGAACACGATCTTCCCAACGGCCAGCAGCAGCAAGCCGAGTCCGGCCAAGCGATAACTGCGCTGGCGGATCCAGAGCGCGAAGACGAAGACGGCCACCGCCTCCACGGCCCAGGCCAGCGTGACCATCCCTTTCGGCACTTCAAGGCGAATCAGCAGCGTCAGCAAGACTAGCGGCAGGAAGAACAGGATTTGTTCCGGATGCCGGCCGAAGGCTCCGAACATGCGGCGAAGCTTCCCACGCTTGCCCTCCGGGACCTCCTTCACCATGAGCGGATATGCCAGGTACAACGTGCCGCACATCACCAGCAGCGCCAGGCCGACGGTGACCAATCGGCTCTGCCAGAACGGTGCCGGAAAATAACTGCGCTCGTAAAAGTTGTAGAACAGCGCCCGGAAGCTGACCAGGAACGCGATCAGCAGTCCCTGGTTCAGGAAGTAGCGGCGATCCGAGAGGCGGCAGATCCACACCAGGACCGCGGCCATCACCGCCCACGCCGCCGCCACCCAATCGGGAGCCAGTTCGAAGCGGACCAGCGCAACCAAGGTCATGGTGCCCAGGAATCCGGAGACGCGCTGGAACTGGAAACGCGCGTCGCGCTCAAAGCCTTCGCCCGTGGCGTCCGCAAATCGCCACCACGCGTACCAGAAGGCCAGCGCTACAGGCACGATGGTGTAGACCCGCGCGCTGAACTGGCCGGCCTCGACCACGGCGTTCAGGTTCACGAAGAACAATCGCAGGAAGCACGCAACGAGGACAAGACAGGCCTGCAGCCGCAGGGAGAACGAGCGCGACAAGAAACCCCATTCGAGCAGGACCAGCCCGAGCAGCGTCCAACCCAGTACCACGGCGGCGGGGATCAGTTCGGTCCAGGCCAACTGCATGGCCACCGCGGTGGCTGCCCAGGCGTAAGCCTGCGACGCCGGGAAGTTTACGCCCAGCATGTCTTCGAGACCGCTCCAGCGGACCAGCAGGTAGAGCAGGATCACCACCAGGCCCACGCTGATCCAGCGATGCTCGGGCACCTCCAGGTTGATGAACAGCACGCGCAAGAACGCGGCGGCGGCGATGCAGTTCCCCTGTACCCGCAGGTCAGGGAGGGTCCAACGGTGAGCCAGCAGCGCCAGCAACACGCCCAACTGCGCCCACACGACTGCGGTCCACGATTGCGGCGCGAGCACCCAAGCGCCCACCCACAACATCACTGACCCGATGTAGGACAGACGGCGCAGGAACACGTCTTCGAACTTGCCGTCGAACACCGCGGGACGAAGCGCAGGCAGCTTGTAGGCATTGAAGTAGAAAAGCACCGTGGCGATGACAAACAGGGCTCCGATGCGGTAGTCGGGCGCGACGTCTGCGCCATCCCAGCGGCGGCCCATGATCTCGGCGGCTTCCACGGCGACCAAGTGCATCGCGGTGAGCGCGCTGGCCAACATCCCCAGATAGCGGAACAGGACTTCGCGCGTGAACACGCCGGCCAGCAGCAGCGCTTGCGCTTCGAGCAGCCAGAGCGCGACGAGCCGCATACCCGAGTAGCGGAACGGGACCGCCGCCACCATCAGCGTCGCGCCGATGGTGGTCAGGATCAGGAATGCCAGACGCCGGCGCTTGGTCATCGGCAACTGGCCCAGGATCAGTTCGGCGATGCCCAATCCCATCAGGGCCTGGAACGCCAGTTCCGGATGCACGGACGAATACTTCTGCACCGCCATCAGCATGAAGCTGTTCAGCAGCGCGGCGACAGTAGAGATACGCTCGGCCTTGGCGTCTTCGTCGTCGTTCTCGCCTTTGAAGCGGCGCGCGATGTAGGACCAGCGGAAGACCGCCCAGTATCCGTAGAGCAGCACGGTGCTGGCGGTGTATTCCGGAAACTCTACGAGCTTGCCGTGCATCGGCTCGATGATGTGCCGCAGCCACCACCAGTGATTCAGGTACGCCGCCATTACGCCGAAGCCTTCGAGTTCCCACCAGCCGAATCGCAATACGACGACCACCAGTGCCACGGCCAGAATGGCTCCGGCCACCAGGCTGTAGACATTCACCTGGCTGATGGTGACCGTGGAAAACGCCAGCAGGAACGCCAGTCCGGTGGTGACCTGGGAGTGGTACTTCAGCGAGTGCAGGACCATGCCTGCCCCGACGGCCAGCAGCAGGACCAGGTCCACGGCCTGGCTCTCGATCACCCGCGCCGCTGGGACGTGGTACATGGCGTAGGTGGTGAAGAACAACAGCGCCCATCCGCCGGAGATGGCGGCGCGCGCCAGAATCCTCCAGCGGTCGCGGCGCTCGAAGAAAACGCCCGCGCCGAGCATGGTCGCGCTGACCAGCATGCCCACCAGGATTCGCCCCATCGGCCCCACGGTCCGCAGCTCGTAGGCCAGGTACAAGGCCACACCGATCACCAGGATGATCACGCCCAGCTTGTTCAGCCAGTTCGTGCCCAGTACTTCCTCGATGTCCAGCAGCTTGCGGAGCCGCGCGCCGAGCGACGGTCCCGGTGGGGGAGGTGGTGGAGGCGGCGGAAGCTCGACCACTGGTTCGGGCGGAGGAGCGGGTGCGGCCTCCACAACAGGGAGTGGTTCGGGAACCACCGGCGCGGGCACAACGACCGCTTCCACGACCGGGGCTGGGACTGGCACGGGCGCGGGCGCGGCTGCCGGTACGCCCTTCTCCCTCAGCGCGCGGAGTTCTTCATGCAGCGCGGCCATGCGCCGGTGCAGGTCGTCGAACTCGTTGCGCATTCTTCTCCGCAAGAAAAGAAAAAGAAGAATGGTGAAGACACCCGCCAACGTCGCGCCGGCCAAGGCGCTCTCCGAGCGCGAGGAGGTTGCCAGGATCCCGATACACGCGAGAACGACGATCGCGAAGATCAGGAACAGGCAGCCGACGCGGAAGACCTTTCCCACGCGGCCTAACTTAGCATAGACAAGGCTTGCTGCTGGACATTTGGATCGTCGCCGAATCCCGCAATCCAGCGGACACCGGTCTCCCGGCGGAACCAGGTGATCTGGCGCTTGGCGTAGTGGCGCGTGCGCGTCTGGGTCCTTTCAATGGCCTGCTCCCGGCTCATGCGCCCGCGCACCACAGCGACGGCCTCGGCGTATCCGACCGATTCGAACGGCTTGGCGCTCTCCGGCACGCCGCGATCAAGCAGCCCGCCTACTTCCTCTAGCAGCCCGCTGTCGAACATGCGTACGACCCGGGAGTTGATGCGCGCGTAGAGCGCAGCACGCGGCGGGTTCAGCCCGATCTTGATGACGCGATAGCCTTCCAGGCGCGGGCGTCCTTCCGTCCACAACTCGGACATCGGCCGCCGCGCTTGCAGGCACACTTCGAGCGCCCGGATCAGCTTGGCCTTATCGTTCGAGTGGATGCGCGCGGCCGCCGCCGTGTCCATCCGGCGCAGCAGGCGGTGCAGCCGGTCGGAAGCGCGTCGCTCGAGGCGCTCGCGCAACTCTTCATTCCGTCGAGGACCGGGAAACAGGCCTTCCAGCAGCGCGCGCAAGTAGAACCCAGTTCCTCCAACGAAGACCGGCAGCCCCTTGATCCCGGACAACACGTCACGGGCCCGCCGGGCGTAATCCCCGGCTGAAAATGTTTCCGTAGGATCGAGAATGTCGAACAGGTGGCTGGGGACAGACTTCGGAACAGACTTGGCCGTGCCGATGTTCAGACCACGGTAGATCTGCAGCGAGTCGTAGTTGACGATTTCCCCGCCCAAGCGCTCGGCGAGGAACACGGCCAGGTCCGACTTGCCTGACGCCGTGGGGCCGACCACCGCAAGAATTGCGGATTGCGGATTGCTGATTGCGGAATTCAGGAGACCACCCCGAGATACCGAAGCCATGCGAAGAGCAGAAGCAACAATGCGAGCGTCACGATTCCCACAGCCTGCGATCGTGTGACCTTCATCGGTCGTCCAGCGGAATATTGTACAGAAACATGATCTGCAGGCGGATGTTGGGCCCCTTGAACTCCGAGGGCAGCGGCTGAAAAGGGTTCGAAGCACTGATCGAGGCCAGGGCCGCGCGGTCCAGCGGATCGGATTGTGAGCCAGTCACCAGCCAGATGCGGGCCACGTTGCCGGCCTTGAGGACTTCGAACTGCAGCACCACCCGGCCGCGCTTGCCCAGCCGCGCCACCTCCGGCATCGCGATGTACCAGTTGCGGCGAATCTCGAAGAGCATGCGCTGCAGGTAAGGACTGAAGTCCACGCCCTGCGTATCGGAAAGAATCTGCGCGCCGCCGAGCTGCGCGGGCTGGCGCGGATCGAAGCGGCCCGGACCAGGGTCGAACGTTACGCCACCGCCGCCTGAGCTGCGCTCCTTGGCGATGCTGCGCATGGTGTCTTCGAGTCCCCGGCCGGGCGCGCCGAGTTCGGCCAGGGGCAGCTTGGGATGCTCCTTCGGCGTCAGGTCGCCGAGTTTCACACCCTCGCTGCTGGCGACCGGTGCGGACGGAAGTTCTTGCGCCGTGGAAGGCCCTTCCGGGCCTTTCGACTTGGCTTCCGGCGCCGTGTGCGGCGCAGGAGTGGTGGCCGGCGGTGGGACCGGCTGCGGCGGGCGCATGGCCAGTTTGTCCAGTTCGACTTTGGGTGGCAACACGGGAGGCGTCACCGGCGCGGGCGGCCTGTATTCCACGGGGGCTTCGGCCAGGTAGATGATCGGACCCTTCACGCCGGGACGTTCCTCGACCTCGGGCTGGCGGAAGCTTGGGAAGAGGTCCGGCGCCAGAATCAGCAGCGTCACTCCGGCAAAATGCACGGCCACGGACAAGAGCA
>CAYPHP010000089.1:0-9515 GCA_964410045.1 uncultured Acidobacteriota bacterium
CCCCTGATGCCATCCTTTTCCTGATGATGCTCCTGGGCCTGCTTTGCGGGGGCATCCAGGTGCTCTTCGGCGTGATCGGCTTGGGCCGCCTGATCAAGTACATGCCTTACCCGGTGGTCAGCGGCTATCTCAGCGGCGTCGGCTTGATCATCATCCTCAGCCAGGTGCCGCGGTTTCTCGGGGTGCCCAAGGGCTCGCGCCTGACTGACGCGTTGTCGTCGCCGTCGCTGTGGAATTGGAACGGCATCATTGTCGGAGTGGCGACCATCGTGGTGATGGTGGCCGCACCCAAGCTGACCAAGTTGCTGCCCGCAGCCATCCTCGGACTAACCGCGGGAGTCATCACTTACTTCTTGCTGGGCCTGCGAGACAGTTCGCTGCTGACGTTAACGGATAACAAACTCGTAGTCGGAGCTTTGGGCGGCAGCGGCGCCGGCTTCTTCGACTCGATTGCCGGACGTTGGAAGGCGCTTGGCGGGCTGGGCGCATCCGAATGGAAGATGCTGATCACGCCGGCGCTGACTCTGGCGGTGCTGCTTTCCATCGACACGCTGAAGACCTGCCTGATTGTAGACACGCTCACCCGCAGCCGGCACAACTCGAACCGCGAGTTGATCGGGCAGGGACTGGCCAACGTGGCCTCGGGCTTCTGCGGCGGAATTCCTGGGGCCGGGACGATGGGCGCGTCGCTGGTCAACCTTTCGAGCGGAGGAGTCACGCGCCGCTCCGGCTTGTTCGAGGGCGGCTTTGCACTGGTGGCCTTCCTGGTTCTCGGCGGCTTGGTGGCCTGGGTGCCGATCGCGGCCTTGGCCGCCATCCTCATCCTGGTGGGATTCCGGATGATCGACCGCAACAGCGTGCACTTGCTACGCTCGCGCTCCACGATCCTGGATTTCGTCGTGATTGTAGCCGTGGTGATCGTGGCCGAGACGGTCAGCCTGATCGCGGCCTCCGCGGTGGGCATCGGCCTGGCCATCATGCTCTTCATCCGTGAGCAGGTGGGCGGCGTCGTGGTCCGCCGCAAGACCTACGGCAACGTGATGTCCTCCAAGCAGATCCGTCTGCCGGAGGAAGCGGCCATCCTGGAGCGGCGCGGGGCCGGCACGGTGATCTTCGAGTTGCAGGGCAGTTTGTTCTTCGGCACTACCGACAAGCTCTACACGGAACTCGAGCCTGAACTGAAGGCGCGCGATTACATCATCCTGGACATGCGCCGGGTACAGAGCGTGGACATCACCGCCGTCCATCTGATCGAGCAGATTGAAGGGATGCTGGCAGAGCGCAACGCGATGTTGATCTTCAGCGACCTGCCGCATTCCCTGCCCAGCGGGCGTGACTTGCACGCATACTTCGATCATGTCGGGCTGGCTCACCCCACCAGCCGTGTAAAAGTCTTCGAGATTCTGGACGAAGCCCTGGAGTGGGTGGAAAACCGGCTCTTCGAACAAGAATACGTGGAGCGGCAATCCCAGCGGCCTTTGGAGCTGGAAGAGATCAGCCTGTTTCGCGGCCGCAAACAAGAGACGCTGGACGACCTCAAGGGTTGTGTCGAGAGCCGGTCGTTTACCGCCGGCCAGAACGTGTTTACGAGTGGTGATCAGGGCGACGAACTGTTCCTGATCCGGAGGGGCGAGGTCCGCATCATTTTGCCGATTGGCGGTCACCAATACCATCATCTGGCTACCTTCGGCCGCGGCGCATTCTTTGGAGAAATGGCCTTCCTGGACCGTGCACCGCGCTCGGCCAATGCCGTGGCCTTGACCGACCTGGACGTATTCGTGCTTTCGAGAGAGCGCTTCGATGTCCTTGCCGCCAGCCATAAGAAGTTGGGCCTAACGGTTATGGATGGCTTGGCGCGCGAGTTGGCCATCCGCCTGCGTCACACCAGCGCCGAATTGCGCGCGTTGCAGGAATCGTGAAGGATGGGTTGAGCCAGGGGCCGGTGGGGCCCATGTTAAACTCGGCGTGCTTGAGTAATCTCGTGGAGACCACCGTCGAAGGGCTGCAAGTATCCTGCACCGGTCATCAGATTATCGTTGAGCATAAGACCGCGGCGGGTCCGGCGCGGCAGTATCGCATCGTTTTCGACAGTTCCGACGGCGGGGAACCCAACGCCAGTTGCCTCCTTCCGCTATTCCTGCTGCCGGCGATGGCGGCGGGTGCCGGTCTAGAGATTGAAGGACCGGTGTGCCCCCGGCTGCTGCAAAGGGCCGGCAACATCCAGGATCTGTATGAGTCATGGATGCCGGGAGTGAGTCGCGTGGGAATTCGCGCCGCGGCTCAATCCACGGCCAGCCGCGAGGGAACCGCCCTTCTGTTCACCGGCGGCGTCGATTCCATCGCTTCACTCATCGACTTGAAGGATCAAGTCACCGAATTGGTCACCGTCCACGGGTATGACTTTCCAGTGGCTCAGAGTTTCGAGCGCCGCATCGCCCATCTGCAGTGCATCGGCGACTATTTCCGCAAGCCGCTGGTTGTGGTTCGAACGGATTTGCGTGACTTCACCGATTCCTGGTTCCAGACGAGAGGCCATTCTCCGTGGGGGTTTTATCACGGCGCAGCGCTGATGTCGGCACTGATCGCCCGGGCTCGATCGGTCGGGGTGATCGCCTCATCCTATTCCTATACTCAACTCCATCCGTGGGGCTCTCACCCCGTGCTGGATCCGCTGTGGTCCACCGAGAACACGGCGATCGTCCACCACGGAACTCAGATGAGCCGTGTTCAGAAGATTCGGCTGGTGGGCTCGCATCCGGTGCTGCTCGAGCACTTGCGAGTCTGCTGGGAGGGCCAGCAGGCCTCCAATTGTGGCCGCTGCATGAAGTGTCTTCTAACCATGACCGCCCTGGAGGGCCTCGGCTTGCTGCGTGACTGCCCGGCGTTTCCAGCCCGCGAAGTGGACCCGGCTCTTCTCAAAGCCCTCGTGTTCACAGGATCGCCCCTCTACTACTGGAGGGAACTCGCGGATCTCCCACTTCGTCCTGAGATTGGCGCATTCATTCGGAGGCTTCTCCGCGATAGTGACCTCGGCCTGCCCAGCGGTGGAGGGCTGAAACGGAGGATCAAACGGGTGGTTTCGGCATTAGGCCGAGCCGCAAAGTTGCTCAAGGCGGCAGTGACGTGACTCCCTGAAAGCCTTGGTGCCCGGGGCGGGAGTCGAACCCGCACACTCCTTTCGGAGCTAGGGATTTTAAGTCCCTTGCGTCTGCCAGTTTCGCCACCCGGGCGCGTTGATACGACTAGACTTAGTGTACCTGACTTTCCAGAGGGGCGGGACTGTGGGGAGATTCGTGGGGATCACTTCCACTTTTGCCCCTTCGGGCAGACTCTTCGGGGCTCAAGAGCTCACGCTTATGGTACGATCTGGCCTCTGGGTTGCCAGTAACAGTTATGAACAGAGGGATAATCTGCCCGGCGCTAGTTGTCGCTTTCCTGGCAGCACATTCCTCGTTCCTCACTCTAAGTGCCCCCGCCCAGGTCATCACCACGGTTGCCGGTGCGCCGTGGTCCTTCCAAGGCGACGGCAAACCAGCCATCAATGCGCCTTTGGGCCAAGTGAGCAGTGCCTTGGTGGATTCCTCAGGGAACGTCTACGTCAGCGATCCCAACAATAACAGGGTGATGAAGATCTCGCCCTCAGGGACTCTGACGGTTGTCGCGGGGAACGGATTGTGCGGATTGTCGGGGAATGACGGACCCGCCACAGCAGCCGCGCTTTGCAGCCCGTACGGCCTGGCTCTTGACGCCACTGGCAATCTCCTGGTCGTCGAACGCTACGCGAATCGCATCCGGAAAGTGAGCCCGGCAGGCATTATCAGCCTCTTTGCGGGAACTGGAACCGCCGGCTTTTCGGGTGACGGAGGTCCCGCCACCGGCGCCAATCTCAGGCAGCCGATGGGAATCGCCTTGGACTCAGCCGGGAACCTGTACATCGCCGAATATTACAATGCTCGGGTTCGGAAGGTGAGCGCCTCCGGCGTCATCACCACGTTTGCCGGGACCGGAGCCTCGGGGATGGGAGGCGACGGTGGGCCGGCCACGGCAGCCAAGGTCAGCCCGACGGGACTGGCCACGGATTCCGCAGGCAACGTGTACATCGCCGACTACGGCAACCGAGTTGTGCGGCGTGTGGATCGCAACGGGGTCATCAGCACCTTTGCCGGAGGGGGCGCCTCGACGCCCTCCAATGTGCCCGCCACCAGCGCGGCCCTGCGGTCCCCCTCCGACGTGAAACTCGATGCGGCCGGCAACGTTCTGATCGTCGATAGCGGTCTCAACCAGGTCTTCAGAGTGAACGCTGCGGGAATCATCACAATCGTGGCGGGAAACCTTGTCCGTGATTTTGTCGGCGACGGTGGTCCTGCCGCCAACGCCAGCTTTGCGTTTGTCGACTCCCTGGAGATCATACCCAGTTGTCTGGCGACCGACGGCGCCGGTAACCTCTATATCTGCGACACGTTCAACAGCCGGCTGCGTAGGGTGAACTCTGCCGGAATCATCACGACCGTGGCCGGCAACGGGTCCTACAAATTCTCGGGCGACGGCGGTTCGGCACGCAGCGCCAACCTCTCGAATCCTCATGGCGTGATTAAGGACACCGCGGGGAACCTATATGTCGTGGACACGATTAATAATCGCATTCGCAAGATCGCGACAGATGGCACCATCTCCACGATTGCTGGGACCGGCTTTTACGGTTATGCAGGCGACGGTGGACCAGCCATCGCCGCGAGGATGGCCTTACCTACGGCAATTGCCTTCGACCGGCAGGGGAATCTGCTGGTCGCCGATTTTTTCAACCACGCCATCCGTTCCATCAGCCCGTCGGGCGTGATCACCACCCTGGCCGGCGCACCGAGCCGTCAAGGATTGGCAGGGGATGGCGGCCCGGCCGTCAACGCTTCATTGAACTTTCCCATCGGGGTGTCCGCGGACGGAGGGGGTAACGTTTACATCGCGGATGCCAACAACCATCGCATCCGCAAGGTGAATGCGGCAGGAATCATCACCACGGTCGCTGGGAGCACGCCGGGCTTCTCCGGCGACGGTGGTCCGGCCACGTCGGCGTCCCTGCAGGGACCGCAAAGTGCGATTGCAGACGCGGCTGGGAATCTCTACATCGGGGACACCTTCAATCAGCGCATTCGCAAGGTGACGGCAGCGGGAATCATTTCCACGATTGGCGGGACGGGAGCCAACGCTTTCTCTGGCGACGGTGGTCCGGCGGTCGCCGCTGCTTTCAGCCTGCCAACCCAGCTCCAGTTCGATTCCGCGGGCAACCTCTACGTGCTGGATTTCGGGCCCAGCCGCATTCGCGTCATCGCGGCGAATGGCATCGTCACCACCGTGGCCGGTGGCGGAGGTTCCGGCGATGGAGTCTTGGCAACGAACGCCAACATTCCTGCTCCGGCGGGATTCTTCTTGGATGGCGCCGGCAATCTGTATGTCACCGACAATCAGGACCGGATTCGCCAAGTACTCGCGGCGCCTCCAACCTTTTCAGCCGCGCCCGCCAGCGTCTCCTTTACTGGGCCCGCTGGAGTCCCCGGTGTCCTGACCCAGCAGATCTCCCTCGCCAGCGCAGTCCAAGGTTTGAGCTGGACCGCAACGGCGGCTACTCAGAGTGGTGGGAACTGGCTCAGCCTGGCTTCTGCTTCCGGCACGATTCCGGCCAACCTTGCGGCAAGCGTAAATGCACCCACGCTGTCGCCGGGAACTTACCAGGGCACGATTACCATCACCGTGGCGCTGGCCAATCCTTCCACGATCAGCGTGCCTGTGACGCTGACGGTAACGGCAGCGACGCCGGCCAATCTGCAGGTGCAACCGTCGGCGCTATCCTTCCAGGTGCAGTCGGGCGCAGCCGCCTCGTCGCAGTCCTTGAGTATCGGCAATAACGGAGGGGCCGCGCTGGCGTGGACCGCGACTACAACGACCACTTCGGGCGGGAACTGGCTCAGCCTCTCGGCAGCTTCCGGGACGAGCAGTCCCGGGTCAACGCAGTCCATTCAAGTCTCGGCGAATCCCGCGGGTCTGGCCGCGGGAGTCTATTCCGGCAGTGTGACCGTAAGCAGCGCGAGCCAGACGGTAATCGTTCCGGTGACCTTGTCCCTATTGGGCCAGAATCAGACCATTCTCGTCAGCCAGAGCGGGCTGTTGTTCACCGGCGTGGCTGGCGGGACGGTGCTGCCGCCGCAGACCATCGGTATTCTGAACACCGGACAGGGAACCATGAGCTGGACGGTTTCCGCCAGCACCAGAACATCCGCCGGTTGGCTGAGCGTGACGCCTGCCAGCGGCACGAGCGAGGCCAATTCGCTGACGGTTCCGCTGGTTCAAGTCAACGTCAACACCGCGGGATTGTCGGCCGGGCAATACAGCGGCTTGATCCAGGTCGCCTCCTCCGGCGCGAACAACTCGCCGCAGTTCGTCACCGTGACTCTCAACGTGCTTCCCGCGGGCAGCAACCCCGGTGTAACCGTGCGACCCACGGGGTTGATCTTTACAGCCAGAGCCGGCGGTGGCGATCCCGGATCGCAGACTGTCCAACTGGGCGCAGCAGGCACCGCCAGCGTGGACTATCTGAGTGGTGTATTGACGTTCGGTGGTAACTGGCTCCAGATTCTTCCCGGCAACGGGTCCTTCTCCGCGACCCGCGGGGTCAGCATCTTGGCGCAGCCAACGCTGCAGCCATCCGGTGGGGCACTGGCCGCGGGAATCTATAGTGGATCGCTCACCTTGGGGTTCAGCGATCGCAGCCCCACGCAGGTAGTGGAAGTGCTGTTTGTCGTCGTGCCGCCTGCAAGCGTGGCCGCCCAGGGGATGAGCCCCTCCGATACGGCGGGATGCACGCCGAAGAAGTTACTGGCCGTGAGCCGCGCGCTTTCGAACAGCTTTAGTTCACCGGCCGGATGGCCGGCGTCGCTGGAGGTCCAAGTCACCGACGATTGCGGCAACGCTGTGTCGAACGCCACCGTGGTTGCCAGCTTCTCGAATGGTGATCCGGCGTTGGCGTTGGCCGGCTTGGGCAACGGGCTCTACACCGGGACCTGGCGCCCATTGAACGTGGGAGCGCAGGTGGTGGTCTCGGTGCGTGCCGTCCTTCCCTCGCTGGAGGTCGCACAGTTGAGGCTGCAAGGACAGGTCGGGACGAACCTTAATGTGCCGGCCGTGTTTGCCGGCGGGGTGGTGAATGGGGCCAGCTTTGCCAAGGGCGATGCCGTGGCGCCGGGCAGTATTGTGTCCGTGTTCGGCACAAGCATGGCGCAGACAACAGGGGGAGCGTCGAGTCTGCCGCTGCCGACCACACTGAGTGGTGCCTCGCTGACCATCGGCGGAGTCGCTGCGCCGCTGTTCTACTCGAGCACGGGACAAGTCAACGCCCAAATCCCGTTTGAGCTGGCTCCGAACTCGCGGCCCCAATTGGTATTAGGCACGCCGAATGCGTATGCGGTGCCCGAGACGATCACCATCGCCGACGTGCGGCCGGGGATTTTTACGACGGATTCGTCGGGTGCAGGACAAGGAGCGGTGACCAACCCGGCAGGAACGATTGTGGACTCCAGGTCTCCCGTCATTGCCGGCGATGTGGTGGTTGTCTACTGTAGCGGCTTGGGCGCAACCAATCCCTCGGTGCCGACTGGGAGTCCGGCCCCCGGGGCCGAGCCGCTGGCGCGAGCGCTGAGGATTCCCGCGGCGACCGTGGACGGGAAGACCGCCGCCGTGCAGTTTGGCGTTCTTGTTGCGGGTTTTGTGGGGCTTTATCAAGTGAATGTGCAGATTCCTGCGGGGGTCACACCTGGTTCAGCGGTGCCTCTGGTGATCCTGCAAAGCGGCGTCCCCAGCAACACGGTAACGCTGGCCATTCGCTGACTCTTTCGGCTTGCGGGCCTCAACCGAGAACCCACGGCACAAAACATTACCTCCTACCGAAGCGATTCCACGCAGGCTCGTGCTGGGTCCACCTTAGCGCTGGTGAGCGGCGTCGACGACGGAGTGTGCAGTTGCGGGTCCTCGATCTTTAGTCCCTTGCGTCTGCCAGTTTCGCGACCCGGGCGTGCTGATGCGACTAGACTTAGTGTGCTGACTTTCCCGGAGGGCCGAGACTGTGGGGGAAGTCAGGGGAGGCGCAAGCATGCAGCTCGAGCATCGCACCACGAGAACAGTAGACAAAGGCAATCCGTATCCTCTGGGAGCCACCCTGCGACCGGACGGCGTGAACTTTGCCGTCTACTCGAAGCACGCCACAGAAGTCTTCCTGCTCTTGTTTGACGCTGCCGCGGGGGAGCCCACCGATATCATCCAGCTCAAGAACCGTGACCGTTTTATCTGGCATGCGCATGTCCGGGGCCTAAAGGCGGGGCAGCTCTACGGCTACAAAGTCCGCGGCGAGTATCGCCCCGAGTGGGGATTCCGCTTCAACGACGCGAAGCTGCTCCTCGATCCGTACGCCAAGGCAGTCAGCGGGAAGTTCCGCAATATCGATAACCTCCTTCTCCCCTACGATCCCCGGCCCGGCGCCGGAGAGTTGTCGCTCGACGGTCGTGACAACATGGCCGTTGTGCCGAAGGCCCTCGTCGTCGACGACGCCTTCGACTGGCAGGGCGTACACTCACCCGGCCTTGGACTCGAACAACTGATCATCTACGAGGTGCACGTCAAGGGGTTCACCGCGCACGCGTCATCCGGCGTCCGCTTCCCGGGGAGCTACCTGGGGTTCATCGACAAGATCCCACACCTGACCCGGCTCGGGGTCAACGCTGTCGAGTTCCTGCCGGTCCACGAGTACTACGTTGACGACTTCCTGGTTCAGAAGGGCCTGACCAACTACTGGGGTTACAACTCGATCGGGTTTTTCGCTCCCGAATCGTCCTACAGCACTCAGCGCCAGCCGGGCTGTCAGGTAACCGAATTCAAGACGCTGGTACGGGAACTGCATCGGGCCGGGATCAAGGTGATCCTGGATGTGGTCTACAACCACACCGGCGAGGGAAACGAGTGGGGCCCGATGATGAGTTTCCGAGGCCTGGACAACCTTTCTTATTACAGCCTCACCGGACCGGCCGACGCGCCGCGCCGCTACTACATGAACTACACCGGGTGCGGGAACAGCCTGAACTTCGACAGCCCGGCGGTCATCCGGCTGGTGATGGATTCGCTGCGCTATTGGTTCGAGACGATGCACGTCGACGGCTTCCGGTTCGATCTGGCCTCGGTGCTGGGGCGCACCGAAGACGGCTCATTCCGGCCATCGGCCAGCTTTTTCGACGCCGTGTCGCAGGATCCGGTGCTGAGCCGGGCGATTCTGATCGCGGAACCCTGGGATCTTGGGACCTACCAGGTTGGCAACTTCCCGGTGGACTGGTCCGAGTGGAATGGACGGTTCCGGGACACCATGCGGCGCTTCTCCAAGGGCGACACCGGCCAGTTGGCGGAAGTAGGCTGGCGATTGACGGGGTCGGCGGACCTCTACGGCGAAGACGGCCGCTCCGCCTACAACAGCGTCAACTTCA
>CAYPHP010000090.1:0-9488 GCA_964410045.1 uncultured Acidobacteriota bacterium
CCAGCAGGCGGTCGGCCAGCGTGGACTTGCCATGGTCGATGTGGGCAATGATAGAAAAATTGCGGATTGGCAACGACAAGAGTAAATTCTCTCAGGGCAGCGCCTCGGTGTCAAATCCGGGAAGGGCCGCTTGTGCTGCTGTAGAATAGATGGTTTGGGCCGGGGTAGCAGATTCAGATGGCGGACGCCGCAAAACACATCGAACGCGCCGAGAAGCTGATCCAAAAGGGCAAGCTGACCGAGGCCATTGAGGCCTACAAGCTGGCCCTGCAGGAAGATCCCAACAGCGACGCGGTCGTGGAGATCGTCGCGGAGCTCTACCAGCGCGTCGGCCAGACCTCGACGGCGCAGGAGTGCCTCGCCTACCTGTTCGACAAACACATGGAAAAGGCCGATCCGGCCAAAGCCATCAGCATCTTCCGCAAGTTAGCCCGCCTGGGACCGCCCGATGCCAACCGGCAGTTGGTCTTTGCCCGGCTCCTGGAGAAGGGCAAGCCGCAGGAGGCCGCTGAACAGTACCAGCAGGCCATTCGCGTTCTGCAGCAAAAGGGGGAGAAGACCAAGGTTGCGGAGGCGCTCCTGGGTCTATCCCGCCTGGATCCCGACAACCGCGAGTTGCAGCACAAACTGGCGGAAGCGGCCAAGGATGCCGGGCAGGCCCAGACGGCGGCAGCCGCCTACCTTCGGGAAGCCCAATTGACAAGCCAAGGGCCCGAAGCCAAAACCGACGAATACCTGCCGCTGCTCGAAAAGGCATACGCGTTGGCCCCTGACGACCGTCCGGTGGCGCTGGAACTCTCCCGAGTTCTTCTCAAGGTGGGTGAACCGGCGCGCGTCATGGATCTGCTCAAAAAGCCTTTGGCGCTTCCGGACTTCCCAGCGGAAGCCGTAAGACTCTTCGCCGAGGCAGGCATCGCTGCCAGCCGTTTCGATGAGGCCGCTGCCGTGCTCTGGCGGGTCGGCCCTGCGGATCCCGAACACCAGGACCTGCTCATCCGGGTGGCCCAAGGGTACCTGGGGACCGGCCAGGCTTACGCCGCTGTGGAGATGCTCCGCCGGATGAAGACCGTGCTGGCCCGCGACAACAAGGTGGCTTCCCTGGCGGCCTCCATGGAAGGCATTCCTGCGGACCTACAGAAGTCCACCCAGTACCTGGATTTCGCGGCCAGCTTGTACGAAGAGCTTCGCCAGGACTCCAAACTGCACGCGACGCTGATGCTGCTCTTCGACCTCCATTATGCCGAAGGGAACTATCCGCAAGCCGCCGACCTCATCGAGCGGGTGATGGACCTGGATCCCTACAACGCGGAGAACATCCAACGGCTGCAACGGCTGAATGGGAAGGTGGATTCCCGTCGTTGGCAGAGCTTGGCGACCCGTTTTCGCTCGGCCTTGCCCGCCTCTTCCCGGGGCGCCGGAGTGGCCGAAGACGGCAGTGAGCCAGTCGACCGGTCGGCTGAGCCACTTGGAGATCCATCGGCGTTCGGGTCGCCGGCTTCGGACTCCCCACCGGCAGCGGACGACGACTTCAAGAGCGCGCTCATGTCGGCGGGAGCATCCTGGCGTGGCGGGCACGAAGGCGGCGGTTTTCCGAGCAAGGATGCGGGAACTACGATGGCCTCCCCGTTGGTTTCCGCGGGCAACGACTCCGGCGCGTTCACCCCCGCGGGGTCCGAAGGCAGCGAGTCCACCGTTCTGGAAGACTTGGTCTTGCAGGCGGAGATTTTCGTCCAGTACGGACTGAAGGCAAAGGCTGTCGAGCGATTGAAACGGGCCATCAAACTCTTTCCCGGAGAAGAGCTGCGGCATGAAAAACTGCGCCAGCTCATGGGCCTTGCAGGCATGGAGGTGAAAGCGGCGTCGCCGAAAGCACAGGGTGCTGCTGCGGCGCCGGCGGAGGCAGCCGAAGACGAACTGGATATCACCCAGGTCAGCGACATCACCCGCAACATCTACCGGCAAGGCACGGTCAAGGCAGTGCTGTTCACGGCGGTGAACGATGTTGGCCGCGCCTGGAAGGCCAGCAAGTGCATGGCGTCGCTGTCGACGCCCGGCAAGACGCCCAGCGCGCTGCTGGAATACTGCGCCACGGGCATGAAACAGTCCGACGCCATGTCTCTGGTCAAATTGGTGCATGGAACCATGAAAGCCTGCGCCGACGGTTCGGCGTTGAGCGTCGAGGACGCGGAAGCGTCACCCGCGCTTGCAGCGCTTCAGCCGGTGATCAAGGCCAGTTCCATCCGCTCCCTGCTGGCCATCGCCATGTTCGAAGGCGACCAGCAGATCGGCGTGGTGGTGCTCGAACAATGTGATCGCCGCCGCAAGTGGAAGCCCAAGGAAGTTACCGTCCTGAAGAACCTGGTGGAACAAATGGCCATGGCCATCAGCCACGTGAAGCTGCGCGGCTTGATGAAGTCTCTGGCCGTCACCGACGAGCGCACCGGGATGCTCAACCGCGGCTCCTACGTCGACTGCCTGTTGGCCGAAACGGCCCGGGCTACCAAGCAGGGAGGCACGCTGAGCGTGGCCTTGCTGCAGTTCGGGAGGGGCGCACAGTTTGTCCGCGAGGCGGGTCAGGACAACATCAAGAAGTTCATCGAGGAGGTGGGCCAGGCCATGACCTCCCACCTTCGCCCGAATGATGTCGCCATCCGCTATGACTCGACCACGCTGGCCCTGGTGATGCCCGACACCAAGGGCCAGGAAGCCATGCTGGTGATGGACAAGCTCCGGAAGCTGGTGGGCGGAATCAGGCTCGGGGAGAAACCGAGTCCGCCGATGAGCTTCGGGGTTGCCGAACCCATACTCGGCAACGGCACCGAACCGGTGGATAGCGTCACGGAGCTGATCAATCGCGTGGAAGACGCCTTGGAGGGCGCGTACAAGGACGGCGTCGGCATGGGAAAACTGCTGTCCCCGGCTGAGTCAGGCTCCGCACCCGCCTGAAGCGCCGGACCTTCAAAAGAGAACCATGGAAATCAAGACAGTCGGCGTATTGGGTTGTGGGCTGATGGGCTCAGGCATCGTCCAGGTGGCCGCGGCCGCCGGGTTCCCGGTAACCGTGGTCGAAGCCGCTCCGGAGTTCCTGGAGAAGGGACTCAAGATGCTCGACAAGAACCTGGCACGCCTGGTGGAGAAAGGCACTCTTACCGCGGCGGAACGCGATCAGATTCGCGGGCGGGTCACGCCGTCGACGGAGTTAGCGGAACTGGCCGGATGCGACATCATCATCGAGGCCATCATCGAAAACCTGGCCCAGAAGCGCGACGTCTACGGGCGCCTGGACGTGATCGCCCGTCCCGAAACCATCTTCGCCAGTAACACATCGTCGCTCTCGGTCACCGAGATGATGACCGCCACCCGTCGCACTGACCGCTTCGTGGGGATGCATTTCTTCAACCCGGTGCCGGTGATGAAGCTGGTGGAAGTGGTGCGGACCGTGGCCACTGATCCAGCGGTATTTGACACCGTCGTGACATTTGCCGGCCGGCTGGGTAAGACCCCGGTGTCCACCAGCGACCGCAGCGGGTTCATTGTCAACCGGCTGCTGGTACCCTACTTGCTGGACGCGGTGCGTGCCTTTGAGAACGGCGTGGGCTCGATCACCGACATCGACAACGGGATGAAGCTCGGTTGCGGCCATCCCATGGGGCCGTTCACCCTGCTTGACTTCGTCGGGCTGGACACCACGTACTACATCGCCAACATCATGTTCGAGGAGTTTCGCGAGACTCGCTTCGCCTCGCCGCCACTCCTGAAGCGGATGGTCCTAGCCGGCTGGTTCGGGCGCAAGAGCGGCCGGGGCTTCTACGATTACAGCGATGCCGCACATCCCAAGCCGCTCGACGAGCTGCTGAAATAATGAAGACCACCACGGGAGCCTTGAACGCATCCGGCTTGCGAGTGGCCTTGGTGGTGAGCCGCTTCAACAGCTTCATCACCGAGCGGCTGCTGCATGGGGCGCTGGATGCATTGCGGCGGTCCGGCGCTGCCGATAGCGCGCTGGAAGTGGTCCACGTGCCGGGTGCGTTCGAATTGCCGGTGACGGCGCGGGAACTTGCCGAAACCGGCCGCTATGACGCCATCATCTGCTTGGGCTGCATCATCCGCGGCCAAACTCCACACTTCGAATACATCAGCACGGAAGTTTCGCGCGGTATCTCCACCGCCGCGGTCGAGACCCGCGTTCCGCTGGTATTTGGCGTGCTAACGTGCGACACGCTCGAGCAGGCCATCGACCGTGCCGGAGCCAAGCACGGCAACTTGGGCTTTCAGTACGGCCTGACGGCCGTGGAAATGGGCAACCTCTTTCGAGGCATCCGGTCCGGCCAATGACCGTCCATCGCAGCAGCCGGGTGCGTAAGTCGCGCGTTTGCGCGCTGCAGATGCTCTACCAGTGGGACATCGGCAAGGAATCTCCCGAGCACGTCAAGCAGACCTACTGGCGCGAGGTCAGCGCCCAGACGCCGCGGGACTACGCCGACCAACTCTTTGACGCGGTGACCCAGGAATCCGGCCAACTGGACGCCATCATCGCCCGGCACCTCAAGCACTGGAGGATCGAGCGCCTGACCACGGTGGATCGCAACCTGCTGCGGTTGGCCATCACCGAGTTCCGGCATTCCCCGGAGACGCCCGGCCCGCTGGTGATCAACGAAGCTCTGGAAGTGGCCCGGCTTTTTTCCGGGGAGGGTTCCATCGAGTTTTTGAACGGAGTGCTCGACAGCGTTTACAAAGCCCAGGATTACAAGGAGAAAAGCAATGCCCAAGAACAAACTTAACTTCGCCGGTGCTCTGGTTCTGATCGCCGTGTTTGCCGCCGGTTACGTGCTGGCGCAGGCCAAGAACAAGTTCGCAGCTCCCCAGTCGATCATCCATTTCGTGTCCCTGAAGTGGAAGGCCGATTCCTCCCCAGCCGACCGCCAAAAGGCTCTGGACGGGATCAAGACCATGGCCGGGGAGATTCCGGGGATCAAGAATGTCTGGATCAAGACGATTCGCGTCCAGCCCGAGGGGTATCATGCGGTGTTCGCCATCGAGTTCGAGAACGCCAAGGCCGCCGACGTGTACCGCGACCATCCCGCGCACAAGGAGTGGGAGAAGCACTATATCGCGATCCGCGAGGAGAGCCGGTCGGGTCAGGCGAGCAATTAGACGTTGTTATGCGGGCCCCGGACGTTCCCGAAGGATCTTAGTGACGTTCCGTTTTCCGTGAAGTACAGCGATGACCAAGAGCGGGACTGTCGTCCGGTAAATGACAAGGTAGCTGCGAACCCGTCCAGAACAGGACGTCCCTGCTCGTTAGGTCCTCACGGCGGTGACCCATCCCCGGCATCTCAGCGAGCTGGTGGAATGCGTCGTCGAATTCATCGAGGACACGGTCGGCGGCTTCGATGCTGTCATCGGCGATAAAATCCCAGATTTCCTGCAAGTCGCCGATTGCTTCCGGAGCAACGTCAAAGTGCTTCAAGCACGTGGCCTGCGGCGCTCTGCGCTGTAGGCTCGCAGCCGCCGGAAGGCTTCATCACCGGCAATCGCCTCACCGCGCTCGGCTTGAGCCAAACCGCGGGTGATCTTCTCTTCCACGCCTTCCCGTGTGTAATCCTCGCCAAGCTCTCGTGCAACTACATAGTGGTAGACCGCCTTGTCGAGGAACTCGTCTCCGTTCGCCGAACGGCCAGACTTTACTTCGTCGTCAATGAGCTTTTCAAGCTCCGGTCGTAACCTGACGTTCATGTAGTCAATTGTAGCGCAATGAGGGCGCCGAGCGGTCCCCCTACGACGCGCGGACCAGAGCGTCCAACTCGCTGAGGATCGCTTCCACCTGATCTTTGCTGGCCGCCTCGGAATAGATCCGCAGGAGAGGCTCGGTGCCGGAGATGCGCAGCAACACCCAAGCCGCAGGGCCGAACAGGAACTTGATGCCGTCCATGTTCTGGGTCTCCGTGACCGCCAGCCCGGCGATGCGCGTCGGCGGATTCTCGCTCAGCATCTTCACCACGCGCTCCTTTTGTCCGTGTGCCAGGTGCAGGTCGCGGCGGCCGTAGAATTGCGGACCGTATTGGGCGTGCAGTTCGGCGACGAGTTCGCCCAGGGTCATGTTCCGTTCGGCCATGACTTCGGCCAACAGCAGGGAGTTCAGGATGCCGTCGCGTTCCGGAATGTGGCCGCGCACGCCGATCCCGCCGGACTCCTCACCGCCCACCAGGATGTCGCGCTCGCGCATCAGATCGCAGATGTACTTGAAGCCGATCGGCGTCTCGTGGCACGGCAGACCGTAGCGCGCGGCGATGCGATCGATCATCTTGCTGGTGGAAAACGTCTTGGCCACCTCCCCGCGCTCGCCGCGGCGGCAGCGGTGCTCCAAGAGGATGGCGAAGATCTGATGGGAATCGATGAACGCGCCGGTGCGATCCATCGCGCCCAAGCGATCGGCGTCGCCATCAATGGCAAAACCGGCGTCGTACCCGCCATCCAAGACCGCCTGGCGCAGACCGTCGACATGCGGCTCGATCGGCTCGGGATTCAGCCCGGGAAACATGGGATCGCGCGTGCCATGTACTTCCGGGCAATGCAGCAGCTTGCCGATGTATCCGATGCCGGAGCCATACATCGGGTCAGCCACGAACCGCCGCCCTGAGCCGTGGATCGCGTCCAGATGTACGATTCGTGCGATGTGCTCGAGGTACGGCGCGGCCAGGTCGGCGGTGCGGATCTCCGCGGAGCCTCTCGTAGGAGATTCGCCCAACAGGGACTCGATCTTCTTGACGATGGCTGGAGAAGCCGATCCGCCGTATGTGGCCTTGAACTTAACGCCGCTCCACTGCCAGGGATTGTGGCTGGCGGTGATCATCACACCGCCGGCGGCGGCGAGGTTGTGGACGGCGAAGGAAACCACCGGCGTCGGCAGCGGCCCCGGCGCTAGCCACGAAGGAATGCCGGCGGCTGCGGCTTCCTCGGCCACCGCGCGCGCAAATCGCTCGCCGCCAAAGCGGTTGTCGTGACCGATCACCAATCCGCGCGCCGGGTCTTCGAAGCGCTGGACGTAGCAGGCCAGGGCGCGCGCCACCAGTCGCACATTCTCGAACGTGAAGTCGTCGGCAATAACCCCGCGCCAGCCGTCGGTCCCGAAGACCACCTGGCTCAAAGCCTGGCTCAAAGAAGGTCCTCGCGCTTTTGTTCCTCCAGCCATTTCACCACGCGGGTAACGTCCTGGGCGCGGTCGCGCCGGATGATCAGCAAAGCGTCGGGAGTATCCACTACAACGAGATTGTCGATGCCGACGGCCGCCAGCAGCTTGCCGCCGGTATCGACGTAGTTGTTGGAGGAATCCAGCAGCCAGGCTTGCCCGCGCACGGCGTTTCCGGCACCGTCATGCGGCAACAGATCATAGACCGCGTTCCAACTGCCCACATCGCTCCAGCCGATCTCGCAAGGGATGCCCATCACATTCCGCGCTTTCTCCAGAACCGCGTAATCAATGGAGATGTTGTCGCATTGCGGGTAGAGCTTCTCCAGGGCCTCGCCTGAGGCGATCTCGCGGAGCACGGCGGCGGTCCCGGGCAGGTAACGCTCCAGAGCCTGCAGAATCGTGGTGGCTTTCCAGATGAACATTCCCCCATTCCAGAAATGTTGCCCGCTCTTGACGAAACGCTTGGCGGTGCCCAGGTCGGGCTTTTCACGGAAGCGTTCCACAGGAAGCAGCTTGGGGCTGCGACTCTTGGGCGGCTTCTTCAGGAACTGGATATAGCCATAGCCGGTTTCCGGCCAGCGCGGGCGCATCCCCAGCACCACCATCGACCCGGCCGCAGCACCTTGCACTGCCGTCTTCAACACCGCGTGAAACAGGGAGGTCTTAGTGATGATGTGGTCGGCCGGAAACACGGCCATGATGGCGTCGGGATGACGGCGGCGGATCAAGTGCGCGGCCAGGCCGATGGCCGGGGCCGTGTTCCGTTGTGCCGGCTCGGCAATGATCTGGGCCGGCGGGATGCCCGGGATCTGCTGGGCAATCTCGCCGCGCAGGTATCCGTTGGTGATTACCCAAAGCCTCTCCGGAGGGATCACCGGACGCAACCGGGCCACTGTCTGCTGGATCAGCGTTTCATGACCCATCACAGACAGAACCTGTTTGGCCCGGCGGCGGCGGCTGCGCGGCCAGAAGCGCGTCCCGCGCCCGCCAGCCAGGATCACGCCGTGCAAGGGCAGGCTCTCAATCTGATGACTGCCAGGGTGACTGCGAATGGGGGATGGCGGATTCACGGATTCACCAATAGGCATTGCATAGGTTGTTGGGCCACAAGTTCCGCGGGCTCGCTCAGCCGCCAGACCTCACGTGGCTCCACCGGCTGGCCCTCCAGCGAACCTCGTCCACGGATCACCACCAGCAGTCCGGGCGGTACCAGACCGGGTGGAACCAGTTGGACGCGGAAATATTCGCAGGAAAAAGGGAGCGGCACAAGCCCGGCGTGCGGATGCTCCGCGATCACGTCAAGGGCTTGGTCAATGTGCAGGTCGCGCGGACGCCCGTAATCGTAGAGCCGGTAAGTAATGTCGCAGTGCTGCTGGATCTCCACAAGGGTCAGGCCGGGACCCAGGGCGTGCACCGTGCCCGCGGGCACGAAGACCGCGTCGCCCGGTTTCACATCAATCCACTGAAGCTGCTGTTCGATGGACCCATCCAGGGCCGCTTGCCGCAACTGCTCCCGGCTTTGTTTCTTGAGAAAGCCCGGTGGAAAGCCCAGGGCCAGCCGCGCTCCCGGCTGAGTCGCGGTCACATACCACATCTCGGTTTTGCCGCGCCCGCCACGGGCCTGCTCGTGCTCGGCGGCATAGGCATCGCCGGGATGTACCTGAACGGAGAGCCGCTCGGACGTGAACAGGAACTTGATCAGCAGTGACCCCTCCTGGAACCAGATCTCGCCGAGCTTCAACCCCGTTTGCGGGCCCTCGGTGACCGGCACCCCCCAGACCTTTTCGTAAAAGGTAGAAGCCAGGCGCACAGGGGCCATCACTTGAGTCCGGCGAAGAACGTCCGCATCCGTTCCAGTCCTCGAGCCAGCTCTTCCAGGGACGTGGCGTAAGAGAGGCGCAAGTGTTCGGAGGTGCCGAAGGCTTCGCCGGGAACCACCACGGTGTGAGCCTCGCGCAGCATCCGCGAAGCGAGATCGGTGGTGGTGGAAACCTTTGGACCTAGGAAGCTGCCCACGTTGGGATAGGCGTAGAAAGCGCCGCGGGGCAAAGGACACTTGATCCCGGGAATGCCGCGCAGGCCTTCCACGATGAAGTCGCGCCGCTTGCGGTACTCTGCCAGCATCTGGCCAACCGAATCCATCGGTCCTTTGAGCGCTGCCACGGCGGCCTTTTGCGAGATCGAGGTGGGATTCGAGGTGGTGTGGCTCTGCAACTTCAGCATTTCCCCGACCAGCGGCTTGGGCGCCAGAGCGTAGCCGCAGCGCCAGCCGGTCATGGCGAAGGTCTTGGACATC
>CAYPHP010000091.1:0-9468 GCA_964410045.1 uncultured Acidobacteriota bacterium
ATCGCCCTTGGGATTCTGCGGCAGCCGGCGCAAAGCCTGAGGCGTGATGCGCACGAATCCCGTGGCGACAGCGGTGCGTTGCGTCGGCCGTTTGCGGGTAACGTCCACCATCCGCACCTTGCCTTGGAAATCGAAGTGTGACAGCCGCTTGGTCTTCGTTACATCTCCCGTGGGAGCACGCCGACCCATTCGCCCTCCTTTAGCTCGTCGCGGTCTTCCGGCACCACCAGGAAACCATTGGCCTTCACCATAGCCGCCAAGTCACCCGACCCTTTCCAGCCGAGCAACTCCACGGTCGGTTCGGAATAGCCGCCGCCGATCCGCGCGGGAAGGAAGCGCGTAAGACCGGACTTCACCTTGACCGGGGAAGCCAGCCGGGCCCGAAGAAAACCCAATGGCCCGGCGGCCATACCTGCCAGACGTTCCAGGGCCGGTCGCGCGAACAACTCAAAACAGACCATCGTCGAAAGCGGATTCCCAGGCAGGCCGAAGAAGTACTTGCCCCGGGCTTGCCCGAACAAAAGGGGCTTGCCGGGCTGAATCGAGACGCCGTCGAAGAAGATCTCCGCCCCCAAATCGCGGAGAACGCCTTCCACCAAGTCGAACTTGCCCATGGACACGCCTCCGGACAGCAGCAGTAAATCGGCGGTCAAGCCAAGCTCGATCAGTTCGCGCAGACGGCCGGATTCATCGGGCGCGATGGGCAAGGGCCAAGGCTCCCCGCCGGCCGCAGCCACCTGGGTCCGCAACGAATAACTATTGCTGTTACGGATCTGGTAGGGACGCGGTTCGGTGTCCATCTCCACCACTTCATCGCCGGTGGCGATAATGGCGACGCGCGGCCGCTTGTAGACCTGAACGCAGGTGCATCCGACGCTGGCCATCAAGGCAATCTCCGGGTAGCGGATGCGGCGGCCCGGCTCGAGCAGCACCGTCCCGGCAGCGGCCTCGCTGCCCTTGGCCACGATGTTCTCCCATGCCGAGACGGTCCGTTCAATCAGCACGCGGCCGTCTTCCCTCGGGTGGGTGTGTTCCACCATCACCACGGCGTTCGAGCCTTGCGGCGCGGGTGCGCCGGTCATGATCGAGACACACTCGCCCTCCCCGACCTGGCCTGCGAACACGCTTCCGGCTTGGACCTCTCCGATCAGCTTGAGCTGCGCCGGCGTTTCCGCAACGTCCGAACTCCGCAGCGCATATCCGTCGCGCGTGGCGCGGGGAAAAGGCGGATAGTCGCGATCGGCGACTACTGCGGCGGCCAGCACGCGTCCGGCAGCCTGATCCAGAGGGACGGCCTCGCTTTCCGGCTGGGTCTGGAGCACGGTGTTCAAGACCCGGGCGCGGGCGTCTGCGAATCGAAGGATCATGAGTTACGCGCCGAACTCGCGCGCCAAACGCGTTCCCGGCACCCACAGGGTCTGGGCCCGCTCGGGACCCGTGGAGACTAGGCCAATCTCTACTTCGGCGGCGTCGGAAAGATACTTGAGATAGTCGTGAGCCTTCTGCGGCAACTGCTCGAAGGAGGTCAGCCCTTCGGTCGGCGAGCACCATCCGGGCCGCGTCTCATACACCGCCTCGATCTTTTCCAGCTCGCGCGCGGTGGCCGGCATTTCCTGAAGCACCGAGCCCTTGTAGCGATAGCCCGTGCATACCGGGATCTGCGCGACGTGATCGAGCACGTCGAGCTTGGTGATCACCACAGACTCGATGCCGTTGATCAGCTTGGCATAGCGCATCACCGGCATATCGAACCAGCCGCAGCGGCGTGGCCGTCCGGTAACCGCGCCGAACTCCTTGCCGCGAGTGCGCAGTTCATCGCCTTCCGGGCCATGCGCCTCGCTGGCAAAGGGTCCGCCCCCAACGCGGGTGCAGTAGGCTTTGGATACGCCAACTACCGTGCCAACGGCGGCAGGCGGGATTCCCAAGCCCGCCCACCGTTGTGCTGGAAGAAGTGACGTAGGGGTAAGTGCCGTGGTCGATGTCCAGCATGGTGGCCTGCGCGCCTTCGCATAGAAGCTTCGCGCCCTGCTTCATCTCACGCGCCAGGAACGCCGCTGAATCCACAGCCAGCGGACGGAGCAGTTCCACATACCCGGCGTATTCTTCTTCCACCTGGGCTTCGGAGAGCGAATCGGTGGAGTTGAGCGCCTTGGCCAGCAGGTTCTTCTCGCGCACAGCCATGCGAATCTGCTCGCGAAACGACTCCGGATCGAACAGGTCGGCGACGCGAATGCCGCGCCGGCCCATCTTATCCTCATACGTGGGACCGATCCCGCGCGAAGTGGTGCCGAGGCGAACGCCCATCTCGCCGGCCTTCTCCATCATCCGGTGATAGGGGAACACCAGATGAGCGCGGCTGCTGACGAACAGACGGCCGTCAACGGAGACACCGGCTTCACGTAGAGAGGCGATCTCCTTCTGCAGCGCAGCCGGGTCCAGCACCACTCCGTTGCCGATTACGGCTTTCTTCCCAGGGCGCAGGATGCCGCACGGGATCAACTGCAGAATGAACTTGCGGTCGCCGACTTTGACGGTATGCCCGGCGTTGTGACCGCCGCCATAGCGGGCAATCAGGTCAAAGCGGTCCGCCAGCAAGTCAACGATCTTGCCCTTGCCCTCGTCCCCCCACTGCACACCCACCACTGCGAGGTTGCTCATAGCCGGGAAGGAATTGTATCACCGAGCTATGAGTTATTCCGGCGTCCGCGGAACGTCTTGTCGATAGTATGGCTTGGATGCGCAGGGTGGCCTGGATGGCCGGCGTGGTGTTGGCGCTCATCGTCGCGTCCGGCGTGTTCCTGGCCGAATCGCAGATGCGGTTGTCCCGGCGCGCGCCGTCCCCAGCGCCGTGGCCCGTGGAAGAGGTCCAGATCACCGCGAAGGATGGCGTGGTCCTGCGCGGCTGGTATCGCGAGGCACCCGCCGCGAATGGCAACGCGGTCCTGCTGCTCCATGGGATTCAGGACCACCGCTCCGGTATGACGGGCGTCGCGGACATGTTCCTGCGGCACGGATACCACGTGCTGTTGCCCGATCTTCGCGGGCATGGCGCCAGCGGCGGTCGGGTCACCTACGGCGTTCGCGAGACCGACGACATCCGCGGATGGACGGACTGGCTCCGCGCGCGGGGGCAGAAGAACTGCCTGTACGGCTATGGAGCTTCGCTCGGCGCTGCCGAATTGCTCGAGTCGTTGCGCGCCGCGCCGGGTTTCTGCGCCGTCGTTGCGGAAGCGCCCTTCTCCGATTTTCGGGAGGCCGCCTATGACCGCTTGAGCCGGACGGGAATCTCCAAGCCTCTGTGGTTGCTCTCGCTCGACGCGGCGCTCCTCTACACGCGAGTCCGCTTCGGTCTCGACCTGGCGGCAGTTTCCCCTCGCACTGCCGTAGCCAATTCCCGCACGCCGGTGCTCCTGATCCACGGCGCGGAGGACGTGAATCTCCGCGTGGAGCATTCCCGGCGGATTCTCGCGGCCAATCACGCGACCACGCGTTTGCGCGAAGTGCCCGGCGCGGATCATTTCGACGTTCGCCAGAAAGCCCAACCGCTCTGGGAAGAAGATGTCATCCGCTTCCTCGAAGCCCACAGCCGTACGAATCCCCTGTGATACCCTTCCCTGAACCTCATGAAAATCCCTCTCCGATGGTGGATGCTAACCCTGCTCGTGTTGGCGGCGGTGATCAACTACCTCGACCGCCAAAGCCTGTCGGTGGCGGCTCCGGTGGTCCGCAAGCAGTTCGAGATGTCCAACAGCGACTACGCCATCGTGGTCAACTCGTTCCTGCTGGCGTACACCATCTTCCACCTGATTTCCGGAAGGATGCTGGACCGCCTGGGGACCAAGGCCGGATACGCACTAGCCATGGCCTTCTGGTCGGCGGCGTCCATGGCCCAGGCACTGGCCCAAGGCATGTGGTCGCTGAGCGCGATCCGCTTCTTGCTGGGGGCCGGAGAGGCGGCGTTCCTGCCGGCATCGGTGAAAGCGGCCTCCGAGTGGTTTAACGAAAAGCAGCGGGCCTTCTGCGTGGGCATGACCAACGCGGGCCTGGGCGCCGGGGCGATTATCGCCGCGCCGGTCATGGCCTGGCTGATCCTGAAGTTCGACTGGCGTTACGCGTTTGTGATCACAGGAGCGACAGGGTTCGTGTGGCTGGCATTCTGGCTCCTGTTTCCCGCTCATCCGCCGTCTCCGGTCGCTCATGTCCAGACCCGAACGGAGCATCCCTCGTGGATCAGCCTCCTGCGTCAGCGTCCGGTTTTGGGCCTGATGCTGGCGCGCGTGCTCTCCGACTCGGCCTGGTACTTCTACCTGTTCTGGCTGCCGAATTACTTAAGCCAGGCACGCGGGTTCAGCCTCCAGCAGATCGGTGAGTTTGCCTGGATTCCGTACCTCAGCGCCAACATCGGCGGCGTCGCCGGCGGGGCGCTCCCGGGCTGGCTGATGCAGCGAGGACTCTCGGTGAACGCGGCGCGCAAAGCCTCGCTGGGCGTCGCCGCCGGGCTGATGCCGCTGGCGATGATGGCGGCCTTCGTTCGCGATGCCTATTGGGCGCTCGGTTTCGTGAGCCTGGCGACGTTCCTGATCCAGATCTGGGCCACCAACCTGTTCACGCTCCCCGCGGACCTCTTCCCACCGCGCATGGTGGCTTCGGTATTCGGAATTGCGGGGACGGCCGGCGGCGCTTCGGCCATGGTCTTCACTCTGCTGATCGGAAAAGTGGTGGATGCCGTGTCGTACACGCCGGTATTTGTCGCCGTGACTCTGATGCACCCGGTAGCCCTGGCGGTGCTGCACTGGATGATTCCGCGAATTAAATCCGTGGAATCGGCGTAATCCGTGGTTAAATACTCCCCAAAGGGATGGCTAAATATCGCATCCTCTCGATTGACGGCGGGGGCATCCGCGGATTGGTCACCACCGTGCTCCTGCAGCGGATCGTCGCCACCCCGGGACTTAAGAATCTCCTCGACACGATTGACCTGATCGCCGGAACTTCCACGGGCGGCCTGCTGGCGATGGGCATCGCTCATCAGCTTGACCTCCAGAAAATCCATGACGTCTACGTCGAAAAAGGTCCGGAGATCTTTGATGACTCCTGGCTCGACGACCTTGTGGATTTGGGTAAGCTCCGCGGGGCCGACTATGACATCAAGCCCCTGCGACGCGAATTGCGAAGGCTCTTTGGGGAAACCACGCTCGGCGGCCTGAAGAAGCGGGTGTTGATCACCTCCTTCGATCTCGACAACGAAGACAAGCCGGAAGAGCGCACCTGGAAGCCGAAACTGTTCCACAACTTCCCCGGTCCTGACAATGACCGCGCCTCGCTGGCCGCCGACGTCGGCCTTTACACCAGCGCTGCGCCCACGTACTTCCCTTCGGTAGACGGCTACATTGACGGCGGCGTCTACGCCAGCAATCCGGCCATGTGCGCCCTGTCGCAGACCCAGGACGACCGCTACAAGCCCACGCCGGCGCTCGATGACGTTCTCCTCCTGTCACTGGGAACAGGAACGAGCCTTCAGTACATCAAAGGGAAATCGCTTGATTGGGGCTACGCGCAGTGGGTGAAGCCCTTGATCAGCCTGATGCTCGATGGCACAGCGGGAATCGCGGACTATCAGTGCAAGCAAATCTTGAGAGATCGGTACCATCGCCTGGCCCCGGTCTTCCCGCCGGGGACGACGGTGGCGTTGGATGACGTCAGCGAAAAGAAGATCCGCTACATGATCGACTTCGCCAAGAGTTGTCCTCTCGACAGAACGATCGCGTGGCTCAAGACGACGTGGAATGCCGCCTGATTAGTGGCCCTTGAACTTCTCCCCCGCCTCGATGCGAACCTGCAGCACGTTTTCTTTCATCGGCAGTGGGCAGGTGGCGTAGGGAGTGAAGGCGCAGGGCGGGTTGTAGCTCTTGTTGAAGTCCAGAACCACCTGGCCAGTCTCGGGCATGGGTGAATAGAGGAATCGGCAAGCTCCGTAAGTTTCCTTCCCGCTGGTCAGGTCCTTGAAGACATAGAACAGCTTCTCGTCACCCGGCGCTTCTATGTATGGCGTCAGGCGCTGCTCTTTGCCGTGGAGTGTGAAGACGGCGTAACCAGGGCTTGGATAGTGCTCGATTTCGCCGAGGACGTTTGGCACCTCGACGGTTCGCTGCGGACTGTAGGGCATCCAGCGGGCCACCACCCGGTAGTTCTGCTGAATGGGAAAGCGATCAATACCACGGAACTCACGATGGGCCTTGGTGTCGTTGTCCTTCAGGCGGACGGCGAAGCGCCCTCCGCGCTTGATCACCAGGAAGGCGATTCGCTTGCCCAGGCGCACCACGTCGGCTGGACCGGACTCGTCGGACTTCACCTCAGCCTCTTTGACCGGCTGATTGTTGATGGTCGCCGCCACTCCCGGGGCGGCCTTCAAGTGCGTCTTACCCTGACGGAAGTCCAGGACCATGGCCCGGGCGGGTCCGGAGCCCGGCGGCAAGAGGATGTCGCTGCCGGCCGCGGTTCCCACGGTGTTGGGTCCTTCCTTGAGCCAGATCAGCCCGGCGAGGGTGAGCCAGCTCTCGTCGGCGCGCAGGGAATCGTCCCGTTTCTTCTGCCAGGCTTCGACGTCGGCGCGGTGAGCAGCCAGGGCGGCCGGATCATCGGGTTCGCGTCCGTGTGCGGTAATCATGAGCATTCCGGCCATCGAGCAGAGCGCCAGTGAAGCCAACACCCCAGAAGCGGAGACCACCATGTCTCAAGAGTAGCATGATCGTTGACCCGGTATGGCCCTTCCACTAGACTGATAGGATGGGGGTTTTGTTGACGAGAGTCGCCGGACGGCTGGCTTTGGCCGCGGCATTGGCCGCGCCCTTTGCCGGGTCCCTGCCCGCCCAGGCGCCCCAGGCTGACGCTACGGTCCCTCTGTTCACGGTGATGGCGGCAGCGGCGGCGCTTTCCGACCCCGCTGGACCTTACACCACACCCCTCGCCAAGCAGATTCGCCAGGATCTGGGAAGCAAGGACCTGCCCAGCCTGGTGGAGATCCGCCGCTTCCTCGCGACCGTAAGAGGATCGCTACCTGTGGCGGAACAGAATGATCCCTTGCGGTCCTACAGCCGGCTGGTCTCCTTCGCCCTGGTGATAGATGGTCCTCCGGGATTCGAGTTTCGCATCCGAGAGTCGGAGCTGCCCCCGGACGCCGTGGTCCTGATGGGGCTGAACCCGCTGCTGAAGAACTTCTACGAGGAGGCTCAGCTCGAGAAACTATGGGTCAAGTACCAGCCTCAGTACCAGGATGTAGCGGCGCAGTATCAAGACGGGATCGCCAGGGTGATGCTGGAAGTGAACGGCTACCTGCGCAGCTCGACGGCGGGCTTTCTGGGCCGCACGTTTTCGGTGTACGTGGACGCGTTCGGCCCGCCTAACCAGGTGAATGCGCGCAGCTTCGGCAGCGACTACTATGTGGTCGTGGCGCCTTCGGCGCAATTGCAGTTCGATGAGCTGCGTCACGGCTACCTGCACTATGTTCTGGAGCCGCTGGCTTCCAAGCACGGCTCCCTGCTGCGTGAGCGTCAGGAACTGCTGCGGACGGCTCAACGGGCCACGGCCCTCGATCCGGTTTTGCGCGGCGACTTCAAGCTCTTCTTCACGGAATCGCTGATCCGGGCCGCGGAGTTGCGCATGGTCAGGACCCCCAAGGGGGTCCCGGAAACTGAGAAGCAGAAGCGCCTGGACGAGGCGGCTTCCGAGGGACACTTCCTGGTTCCCTACTTTTACGAGGCGCTCGAAAAATTCGAGCAGCAGGAAGCGGGCATAAGGTTGTACTATCCCACATTGGCCCAGAAGCTGGACGTGCGGCGTGAGGAGAAGCGCGCCGAGCAGATTGCTTTCCGCTCGACGCCGGCGCCACGGCGCTTGTCCGAGGTCAATGTGGTTGCGGCGCGGCTGGCCGGCATTACCGACGAGATGGAACGCCTGTTGGCGGAAGGCGAGGATGCCATTGCCCGTCAGGACTATACGGGCGCCCGGCAGGCTTACCGGTCGGCTCTGGAACGAAGTACGTCGGGGGCCGCGTCTAAAGAATCAGGGAGGGCCCGGGCGCTCTACGGATTGGCCCTGGTGGCCACCCAGGAGAAGCAGCCGGAGGTTGCCAAGAACTACTTCCAGCAGACGCTGGAAGCCGCCCGCGAGCCGCAACTGCTCGCTTGGGCGCACATTTACTTAGGGCGCTTGCTGGACATGGAGAATCGACGCGACTTGGCCATGCACCACTATCGTCAGGCCCTGGAGGCCGGCGAAATCGGTTCGGTCACCCGCAAAGCGGCTCAAAAAGGTTTGGATGCCCCTTTCCAGAAGTCCAAGGAGGGCGGTCTCCAGTAGCAGAGTCGGAACAGCTCACAAGGAGAACGAAGCATGAAACGTATTCGGAACGCAACAGTGGCGGCCCTGCTGGGAGCCGGCCTTCTGCTGGCCCAGGCGCCGGCGGCTCAACAACCAGCGGCGCAGCCTGCCCAACCCGCGGCCAAGCGACCTCCGCAAGCCAAGACTCAGGAAGAGTTTGCGGCGTTCAACAAGATCGGACAGGCAGCCACCCCTGACGAGAAGATCGCTGCGGCGGAAGAGTTCCTCACCAAGTTCCCGGAAACCGAATTGAAGGGTTTTGTCCGCAAGGCGGAGATGCAGGCCGCCTATCAGAAGAACGACCCGGCCAAGGTGCGTGAGTACGGTGAAATGGCTCTGGGTATGATGGAGGACGATCCGGAGGTCCTCATCACCCTGGCCTATGTCATCCCCCAGCGCGTCAAGGACACGGATCTGGACAAGGAGCAGAATCTCGGCGCGGCGGAAGGTTACGCCAAGAAAGCCCTGGATACGCTCGACAAGCTGCCCAAAAACCCGGCGCTGAGCGACGAGCAGTGGAAGCAGGCGCTCTCCGGGGCGCGCGCCCAGGCCTATGAGTCATTGGGGATGGTGGCCCAACTGCGCAAGCAGATCGACGACGCCGAACAGAACTACAAGAAGGCGACGGACCTCCAGGACAATCCTCAGACCTGGTATCGCTTTGGCCTGGTGCTGGTGGCGCAGGCTCAAGCTGCCGACAAGAACAAGGACACTGCCGCATCCACAAAGAAGTACGAAGAGGCCCTGGCCGCATTTGAGAAGGTGGTGGCCGCCGGCGGTACCGGCGCCGCCGGAATGCGAGACCGGGTCAAGAAAGTGGTCGAGGATCGCAAGGCTGCCGCGACCACGCCGCCGGCCGCCCCTCCCAAGTCGTAATGAAGCAGGTTCTCCTTTCGTGTGCTGTCCTCCTGACGGCGCTACCGGCATGGATGGCCGGTAGCGCAGCGCCTCAAGCGCCGGCAGCGTCCAAGCAAGCCGCCGTTGCGCCTGGGACTCCCCAGGCGAAAACGCTGGAGGAGTACGACGCGTACCAGCAGTTCTGGAGCACCGCGGATCCTGACAAAAAGATCCTGCTGGCGGAGGAATTCC
>CAYPHP010000092.1:0-9181 GCA_964410045.1 uncultured Acidobacteriota bacterium
CGCTACGCTGGCTCCCGCTGCGGCCTTCACGAATTCCCGGCGATTGGATCCAAGGTTCATTGGCTGGTCCTCTTTCCACATGCCCGAATCTTACGCCAACCCGGATAGAATAAAACGATGAATACGGGGCCGGTCTGGGACGCCTTCCGGCGACACGGTCATCTGGCGGCGAAGCTCGATCCGTTGGGAAGGCTTGCGCCGGTCGACCATCCCGCTCTTCGCGCGACCGGGGCCGACGCGGACCGCGCGCGCGCCGCCTACTGCGGCTCCATCGGCGCGGAATTCCTGCACGTGGAAGACCCGGAACGCGTCGCCTGGCTCGCTGAGCGCCTGGAAGGTCCGCCACCCGCTGCGGACCGCGCTTCTTTGCTCGATCAGTTAATCCGCGCGGAGGTCTTCGAGCAGGTCGCTCAAACCCGCTACCTAGGCGCCAAGCGCTACTCTCTCGAGGGCAACACGGCGTTGATCCCGCTGCTGAGCGAAGTGCTTCAAGGCGCAGGCGAGCGCGGCGCGGAGCAAGCCGTGATCTGCATGAGCCATCGCGGCCGCCTGAACGTCCTGGTGAACATCGTGGGCAAGGACCCCGCCGATGTTTTCTCGCAGTTTGAGGACGTCGATCCGCGCAGCATTCTCGGCGCGGGCGACGTGAAGTATCACATCGGCGCAACCGGCGAGTTCCAGTGCCGGCGCGGCGGACCCATACGAATTTCCTTGGTCTCTAATCCCAGCCACCTGGAAGCCGTGAATCCCGTGGCCATGGGCCGGACTCGCGCCAAGCAGGCCCGGTTCGGTGAAAAGGCATTCGACAAAGTTGTGCCCATCACGCTGCACGGCGACGCGGCTTTCGCCGGTCAAGGCGTCACCGCCGAGACACTGAACCTGGCGTCGCTGCCGGCGTTCACCGTCGGGGGCACGATTCACGTGATCGTGAACAACCTGATCGGATTCACCACCACGCCCGGCAGCCTGCACTCGACGCGCTATTCCACGGATCTCGCCAAGCGCCTGCCGATTCCCATCCTCCACGTTTCCGGCGAGCACCCCGAGGCCGTGGTGCGCGTGGCCGGTCTGGCCCTCGAATACCGCCACCGCTTTGCCAGCGATGTGGTGGTCGACCTGATCGGCTACCGGCGTCACGGCCACAGCGAAGTGGATGATCCCAGCGTCACGCAGCCCATCCTCTATCGCAAGATCCAGAGCTGGCCGCTGCTTTGGAAGAGCTACGCCAAAGTGATTGGCGAATCGGAAGCGGAAAGCAGCGCACGGCAACAGGCCATCCGTCAGGAGATGGACGAGCGCCAGCAGCGCGCCAAGCAGGCCACCGAAGTGCCGCCGTTGCGGACGCTGCCCGATTCTTGGATCTCCTTTTCCGGCGGCGATTACGATACCGCGTTTGAAGTTTCCACGGGAATCTCCGCGGAACGGCTGCAGGAAATCGCCGGCCGAATCACGACGTGGCCCTCCGGCTTCCATATCCATCCCAAGGTCAAGCGGTTGCTGGACGAACGGCGCGACATGGGTCAGGGCCGCCGTCCGGTGGATTGGGGAATGGCGGAGCACCTGGCGTTCGGTTCGCTGCTGTGGGACGGCACGCGCATCCGTCTGGAGGGCGAGGACAGCCGCCGCGGCACCTTCAATCAGCGACACTCGGTGCTGGTGGACACCGAAACGGAAGCAGAGTACGTGCCGCTGCGCAACCTGCATCCCGCGCAAGGGGTGTTTGAAGCCTGCGACAGTGCGCTCGCGGAGGCCGCGCCGCTGGGCTTTGAGTACGGTTTCAGCCGCGATTTTCCCGAAGCTCTGGTGCTGTGGGAGGCGCAGTTCGGTGATTTTGCCAACTGCGCGCAGATCATCATCGATCAGTTCGCCTGCGCCACGGAAGACAAGTGGGGCCTGCTCTCCGGGTTGGTCATGCTGCTGCCGCACGGCTACGAGGGGCAGGGTCCGGAGCATTCCAACGCCCGCCCCGAACGTTTCCTGCAGCTTTGCGGCGAAGACAACATGCAGGTCTGCCAGCCGTCAACGTCCGCACAATATTTTCACTTGCTGCGCCGCCAGGCGCTGCGCCGCTGGCGCAAGCCGCTGGTGGTGTTCACACCCAAGGGATTTCTGCGTCATCCCAGCGCTGCGTCCCCGCTGGCGGAGTTTTCCGGCAACCGGTTTCTGAATGTCCTGCCGGATCGCGAGATCGCGCGCGCTGGGCGAGTCCTCTTATGCTGGGGGAAGATCGCGCACGAGCTGAAGGCTGAACGCGAGCGCCGCCAGGACACCGCCACCGCCATCGTCCGGATCGAGCAGATGTATCCCTTCCCGGAACTGGAGTTGGCCGAGGAACTGGATCACCACGGGACGCGCGACATCGTCTGGGTCCAGGAAGAACCGGCCAACATGGGAGCGCTGAGCTTCGTCCTGCCGTATCTGCAGCGCATCGCCGGAAACCGTCCGGTGCGCTCGGTGAAACGCTCCGCCAGCGCCAGCCCGGCTACCGGGTCCGGCAAAGCGCATGGCATCGAGCAGGCTACGCTTCTGGCCCTGGCGTTTCACGACTGATCGTTCACCACAAAGGCACAAAGAGCACAAAGAAGGCGAAGGCAGGGTTCGTGGTCTCGCGTTCTAATTCAGAATCACGTCCACGGAACCGATCTGGCCGCTGGCCATATCGCGGACCACGACGCGGGCCTTGGTAGCCCGAGGGGCCACGTCGCATTTCACCGCAATGCTCATACCGCTGCGCATCAGCACGTCGTAAGTTTCCGGCTTCAGGTCATAATGCTCGGTTTGGCTGCAGGATCCGAGGACCGAACCCTTTTCGTCCCGTAAGGCCACGCCGACGTCAAGCCCCGCCGCCCAACGTCCGTCCTTCTGCTGAAATTGTACTTCCCGGGTGTCGAGTTCCATCTGCAGATTCAATTGGGGCGAGGATGCCAGCTTATGAACCGTCATCCTGAGTCCGGTGGCTTCGAGCGGGCTGTCCGACGCGGAGGTCACCTCGGCGGCGCGGGCTTTCTGGTCAGTTGGGGATGGCTCCCGGAAGGCCACATAGCCCCTCCGATGGCGAACCTCTAGCCGGGCCCCTTTCACCTTCACCTTGATTTCCCGGAACCTGCCGTCCCATTGGTTGTGGTCGGGCGCGAAAGACAGGTTGTAGGTGAGCTGAGAATCGTCGACTGCCCTCCGGATCGCTCCGGCGATATCGTTGGTGTTGACGAAAGCAAGCCCTCCGGTCCGTGCGGCCAGTTCGCGCATGGAGGCTAGCGACTGGGAGATGGCCTGTGAGGCTCGATTGTTGATGTCGATGCCCGCTTGACGGGTCAGCACCGCACTAGCCGCGTCCATAGTCGGCATCACGTCGATCACGTCGATCAGGCCCCGCGCATCGACGGGATAGATGGCGACGTTGGCCTGCGACACGGCACGCGTAGCGCGCTCGACTTCATGACTGAAGCTGCGCCGCTCAGCGGTCAGATTCCGCAGATCCATACCGACCATGAACGGAAACCCGCCCGACACCCAGATCAGATTCTTGCGGCCCGGCCGGCCTGCCAAAGGGCGGGCGATCGTTTCCAGCGCCTGCGCGGTATTCTCGACGCGGCGAATCGTGTAATACGACTCCAGCCGTTCCGACGATTCTCGCAGGAAGTCGTCCAACTGCTGGTCGCCGGTGTTCGGCTGTTCCACGGCGGAAGCGCCAAGTTCGCCGCCCATACGGGCCTGCCGGTGGATCACTTTCAGGAGCGAATTGACGTCGTTCGTGAAGTCGTGCAGTACGCGCAAACGCGATCCCAGAGCATAGATAGCCACACGGTCGTTCGGAGTGATCTGCCTCAGAAACTTCATGATTTGCTGACGCGCGTAGAGTTGATTGCGAATCGGCGTATTCAGTCCATCGAAAAGGACCGCGGTGATCGCGTTCGGTACTTCGCCGCGCTGCTCCATGCGATTGGTGTAGACGGCCGGCGGCAAAGGGGATTGTGGCGCCGGAGTGACCCGGTTCGTTTCCATGGAAAAGAACCTCACCACTTGAGGCTGGCCGTTATCCTGAATGGTGAAGTCGTCTTTCGTCAGCCCGGTCGCCGGATGGCCTTGCTTGTCGCGAACAATCACGTTGACCTGCACGAGGTGCGTGGTCAGCTTGATGACAGGCGGACCGTCAGACGAGGTGCTTGGAACCTGGAACAGGGCGCCGGCCAGCAGGACGGCTGCCCATTTCATGGCGCCAGTGTAATCTAGTCTGGGGCCGGCAGCCCGGCAATAGCGTTAGGTTGTCACGAAAAGAAGGGAAGACAGAGTTCAGAAATCCCTTTGTGTTCGTTGTGCCTTTGTGGTTGGACGGGTCTAGTTCAGGATCACGTCCACGGAACCGATCTGTCCGCTGGCCATATCGCGGACCACTACGCGGGCCTTGGTTGCCCGGGGGGCCACGTCGCACTGCATGGCCAGGCTGATGCCGCTGCGCAGTAACGCATCGTAGGTTTCCGGCTTCAAGTTGAAGCCAGCGGTCCGGCTGTAGGAGCCCAGCACGTCGCCTTTTTCGTCGCGCATCGCCACAAGCACGTCGAGACCGGCCGCCCAGCGCCCGTCTTTCTGCTGAAATCCCACTTCCCGGGGATCCACCTGCATCTGCAAACTCAAGTGAGGCGAGGAAGCAACTTTTCGCACGGTGAGCCCGATTCCGGTGGCTTCAAGTGGACTGGTGGCCGCCAAATTGACTTCCGCCACGCGCATCTGTTGATCGGTTCCGGCAGCGACCTCGGCCAGCGCTTGATACCCCTTGCGATAACGCACGTCGACCCCGGAATGCCGCACCTTCACCTTGATCTGGCGGAACTGGCCGTTCCATTGGAAGTGGTCGGGCGTGAAAGACAGGTTGTAGGTAACCTGGGAATCGTCAACGGCGTTGCGGAGCGCGCCGGCAATGTCGTTGGAATTGAGAAAAGCCCGTCCACCGGTGCGATCGGCCAACTCCCGCATGGTCGCTTGGGTATCGAAAATGGCCCGGGCCGCGCGACTGTTGACGTTGGCGGACGCCTGCGGGCTCATCGACCGGCGGGCGGGGTCCATGCTGGGCATGGCGTCGAACACGCCGATCAGGCCGCGGGCATCCACCGGGTAGATGGCGATATTGGCCTGGTTCACCGCGCGCGTGGCCCGCTCGATCTCCTGCGAGAAGGCGCGCCGTTCCGCGGTCAAGCTCGCGGAATCCATTCCGATCTGGATAGGAAATCCGCCGGAAACCCAGATCAAGTTCTTGCGCCCCGGCCGCCCGGCCAAGTGATGGGCGATGGTGGCCAGCGCTTGCGCGGTGTCCTCGACGCGGCGCGTGGTGTAAGCAGCGGCCACACGCTCGGACGCGTCACGGAGGAAATCGTCCAACTCCCGGTCGCCGCTGTCGGGCTCATCCACGCGCGATGCGTCCAGTTGCCCGCCAACGTGGGCGTGCCTGCCGATGGCCTTCAGCAGGGAGTCCACGTCATTGGTGAAGTCCTGCAGGATGCGCAGACGCGTGCCGAGCGCGTAGATGGCGATGCGGTCATTCGGCTTGAGTTCACGCAGGAATTTCAGGATCTGCTGGCGCGCATAAGCCTGGTCCTGAATGCGCGTGTTCAATCCGTCGAACAGCACGGCGGTGATCGCCGTGGGCACGCTGCCGCGTTGTTCCAGCCTGTTGGTGTAGACCGCAGCCGGCAGGGGAACGCTGGGCGCTGCGTCCATCCGATTCGTTTCCATTGAAAAAAAACGGACCGTCTGCGGCTTGCCATTATCGAGGACGGTGAAATCTTCCTTGGTCAGCCCGGTTACCGGCCGGCCCTGCTTGTCGCGCACAATCACGTTCACCTGCACCAAGTGCGTGGTCAGCTTGACGACCGGCGGACCGTCCGGCGAAGTCCGTGAGCCTGGATCTTGGAGGAGGGCGCCGGCCATCAGAACGGCAGCCCATTTCATGGCCCCAGTGTAACCTACGGGCGGTCTGTAAGGCGGAAAAAGGTAGTAACGGTTCGATACCTGTACCCCCGGGGCGGCGCTATCCGCGCATGGTATTCTACGGCTTGGCCATGGAATTCGAATTCACCGCCGAACAGGTCCAGCTTCGCAAGCAAGTGCGGGAGTTTGCGGAAGCGGAGATCGCTCCGCACGTACGCCGCTGGGACGAACACTCCGAGTTCCCGACCGAAGTGGTGAAGAAGCTGGGCGCACTCGGCTACTTGGGCGTGATCTTTCCCGAAGAACTGGGCGGCGCCGGGCTGGGCTACATCGAGTACGCCATCGTGCTCGAAGAACTGGCTCGCGTGGACGGTTCCGTCGGACTGATCGTCGCGGCGCACACCTCGCTGTGCAGCAATCACCTCTATATCGCTGGGAACGATGAGCAGCGCCGCCGCTACCTGCCGGACCTGGCCGGGGGACGCAAGCTGGGCTGTTGGAGCCTGACCGAACCGGAAGCCGGCTCGGATGCCGCCGGGACGCGCACCACCGCGGTCCGAAAGGACAACGGATGGCTGCTGAACGGCGCGAAGACTTTTTGCACCAACGGCGGCCAAGCTGACGTCTGTGTGGCCATGGCCGTCACCGACCGCAGCAAGGCCAGTCACGGCATCTCCGCATTCGTGATCGAAAAAGGAACGGCAGGCTTTCGTCCCGGTCGCAAAGAAGACAAGCTTGGTTGCCGTGCCAGCGACACCAGCGAAGTGCTGTTCAACGACTGCGCCATTCCCGCCGGCAACTTGGTGGGCAACGAAGGCGAAGGCTTTGTCGACAGCTTGCGCGTGCTCGACGGCGGACGCATCTCCATCGCTTCGTGGTCGAATGGCATGGCCATGGGGGCGTACGATGCGGCCCTCAAGTATTCCAAACACCGCAAGCAGTTCGGAAAACCGATCAGCGAATTCCAGGCGATCCAGTGGAAGTTGGCGGACATGTCCACGGAGATTGACGCGGCGCGGCTGCTGACCTATCGCGCGGCGTGGATGGCGGACAAGAAAATGCGCTATACCTTGGAATCGGCCAAGGCCAAGCTGTTTGCCTCCGAGGTAGCCGTCCGCGTGGCCAACGAAGGCGTGCAGATCCACGGCGGCTACGGCTTCACCAAGGACTACCCCGCCGAGAAGTACTATCGCGACGTGAAGCTCTGCACCATCGGCGAAGGCACCAGCGAGATCCAGCGCCTGGTGATCGCCCGCCACTTGTTGCGAGAGTAATGTCGCGTGAGTAAACCCGCACATCAACCCGATGCGCTTTTCGATGCCGTGCTGCGCGGAGAGCCGCGGGCCATGGCTCGCGCCATCAGCCTGATCGAAAACCGCGGCGACGGCGCCGACCGCCTGCTGCGACAATTGTTTCCGCACTCCGGGCGCGCGCTGCTCGCCGGCATCACCGGCGCGCCAGGAGCAGGCAAGAGCACGCTGGTTGATCAGCTTGCCGTATTGCTGCGGGCGCAACAGAAGCAGGTGGGCATTCTAGCCGTCGACCCCAGCAGTCCCTTCACCGGCGGCGCGATCCTCGGCGATCGTATCCGCATGCAGCGTCACCACGCCGACGACGGAATCTTCATCCGCAGCATGGCGACGCGCGGGGCGCTGGGCGGATTGGCGCGAGCCACCAGCGACGTGTCCACGTTGCTCGACGCAGCCGGCAAGGACGTGGTGCTCGTCGAAACTGTGGGCGTGGGTCAGGACGAAGTGGACGTCGTTCGCCTGGCCGACGTCACTATCGTCGTGCTCGTCCCCGGCATGGGCGACGACGTCCAGACGTTCAAGGCCGGCATCATGGAAATCGCCGACGTCTTCGTCATCAACAAGGCCGATCGGCCGGGCGCCAATAGAATCGAGCAGGAAATCACCGCGATGCTCTCGATCTCCCAGCGTGCCGACGGCTGGCGTCCGCCCATCGTCCCGACCGTGGCCACCGAAGGCAAGGGCATCGCGGAGTTGTGGTCCGCGGCGGAAAGTTACCTGGTCTACGTGAAGGAGAAGGGGCTGCTGGCCCAGAAAAAAGCCGCCAACTGGCGGGGCCGCCTTGTGGATCTGCTGCGCGACCGCCTCTTCGAACGACTGGCTCTCACGGGCGCAATCCTCGACACTTATGGTCGCCGCATATCCGACCGCGAGATGGACCCCTATTCCGCGGTCGAAGAGCTCATTGGAATCGCGAAGCCCTAAGAGCCTTTCAAGTGATGGCGGATCTCGTCGTGAGTGCCAAGAAGTTCAAGCACAGCCCGGTTCGGCTGCAACCGAAAGGCGATACGAAGGTTGAGACCAACACGGACCTCCCAGATATCGTACGGGTGGAGCTTGCGCAAACCCAAGCCGGAATGGTCGTGTGGAGACTGAAAGGCCCGAGGCAGAGCAATCATCGCCTCAAACACTCGGGCACGTTCTTCTGAATTGCGATTCCGCAGAGACGCTTGGAAGGTCTCTGTCAGCTCGATCCTCATTTGCCGTTCCGGCGTTTACGGGGGCTGGGCTTCTCGAAATCACGCCGCAGATGCTCAACCGCCTCCTCCGCGCTCGAGAAGACCCGCGTGCGCCCCTCAGCTCGTTGCCGCTCGATGTTATCAATGAAGCGCTTGGCCTCCGCGTTCGTCAATCTCGGCGCGATAGCGATATCAGCATCGCTGATCGGCATGATTTGGGCGACGTGGCGGGACCCCTTCATGAGCACGATGTCCTCGCCCTCCAAGGCGCGGTTTACGAGTTCGTTGAGTCGAGCCTTCGCGGACTTCAGCGTCACAGCAACCATAGAGATCTCCCAAGTAGCACTCTATCAGAGGACTTACATCTTTGTCACTGGCGAAGCCCTGCGCAAAAGTCTGGCCGTTGCTTCACGCCTGTGAAAAAATAGCTGCTCTGGTTACCCCATGAAACTCGATCATCTCGGAGTGGCCGTGAAGTCGCTGGAAGCGAGCCTGCGCTTCTATCGCGATGTGTTGGGTCTTGAGGTGGCAACGCAAGAGGAGGTTCCCGCGGAGAAAGTCCGTCTGGCTATGCTGCCGCTCGGCGAAACCCGCGTGGAACTCTTGGAAGCGACTTCTGACGATTCCGCGATCGCCCGCTTCGTCGCCAAGCGCGGCGAAGGACTGCACCACATCGCCGTGCGCGTACCCGACCTGAACGCCGCGGTGGCGCGGCTGAAAGCGGCGGGGTCGCGGCTGGTGAATGAAACGCCGGGCGTCGGCGCGGGCGGG
>CAYPHP010000092.1:9193-9426 GCA_964410045.1 uncultured Acidobacteriota bacterium
TCCGCAGGCGACCGGCGGCGTACTTCTGGAACTGGTGGAGGATTCTCACTCTTGATGCAAGCAGAGATCGGCATTATCGGCGGCAGCGGCTTGTACGCCCTGCCGGAACTGACGAAGGCCAAGGAAGTCGCAGTCAAAACGCCGTGGGGCGCACCGTCGGACAGATATCTGGTGGGCACGCTATCCGGACGCCGCGTGGCGTTTCTGGCGCGTCACGGACGCGGGCACCGCAT
>CAYPHP010000093.1:0-9419 GCA_964410045.1 uncultured Acidobacteriota bacterium
ATTGCAGACGCACGAATTCTCTTATTCGATCGCACCGGTGCACTGGTTGACGAACTCCGCAGCGACGGCGCGGGCGAATTTGCTTCGCAGCGTCTCTGGGATGGGGGCTATGAATTGGTAGTGACCAGGGCCGGTTTCACGCCCTCACGCTCAACGGTTTACATGGAACGCCGCGTCAACTCGGCGGGTCCTTCCTCGTTGGTGGTGCAACTTGGCGTGGGTGGCTCATGTAGTATCGCCAAGTCGCGGTAGTTGAGCCTCGATCGCCGCCTTTTTTACAGGACGCTTTCCGACTTGGAAGCCTCGCCTGCAACGCAGAGCCACCAATCTACATCCTTCGCGCCACCAGCAACGTCATATCATCCTGCGCTTCCGGCGAGTCGTTCCATTCCTGAACCGCCTCGAGAACAGCGAAAGCAATCTGTTGAGGCGACCGGTCGTGGAACTTCTTGACCACCTCCACCAGGCGTTCTTCGCCGAATTCGCCGCCGTAAGCGTTCTCCGGCTCGGTGATGCCGTCGGTGTAGGCCACCAGTACATCGCCGGGCGCGAGCAGGATGGAGGCCTGCCGGTAATGGACCTCGGGCATGAATCCGAGGACCAGCCCGCCTTCGGTCAGGCGGCGGACCTCGCCGTCGCTACTCACCACCAGCGGCGCAAGGTGTCCGGCGTTGGTGTACGTCAGGCGGCCCTCGGCATCGTCGTAGACGGCGTAACAGAACGTCGCGAAGGTGTTGGCCGAAGTGGTTTCAAAGAGCTGGCGGTTGAGCTGGGAAACCATGGCCGCGGTTCCGCACACGCCGTCGCGGCCGAGCGGGAGCGTCTGGCGGACCTGGTGCAACTGGGACCGTAACGCCGATTGGATTCCGGCCATGATCAAGGCCGCGGAAATGCCCTTCCCGGCAATGTCGCCGATGGCCAGGGCCATGCGCGTCTCGTCAAAGGAGACGAAGTCGTAATAGTCGCCGCTGACCACGCGCGCCGGGTTGCAGACGCCGGCCAGTTCCAGACCGCGCAGACTGGGCACCTGCTTCGGGAAAAGCTGGCTCTGCACTTCGCGAGCGATCTGCAGTTCCGATTCCAGACGCTCCTTCTCCTTGGATTCCGCGATCAGCCGGTCGAGCGACGCAGTCATGCTGTTGAACGACGCCGCCAGGACGCTGAGCTGGTCGTGGGAACGCACCGGAATGCGGTAGGAAAAGTCGCGGCGGTTGACGCGCTGGGTGGCTTCGTAAAGATCGTTCACCGCGGTGGTGATGGAGCGGGTGAGACCCACGCCCACCATCAAGGCGCCGGCTTCGATCAGCAGGAACAGGCCGCCAACCACAGCCAGGGCAGTGAGCGGGGCCTGTGAGTATTCGCCGAGGGTGTTGAACAAGCGCTGGTTGAGGATGGAAGGACGGGTTTCCACGAACAGCAGCGCCGACTTGTCGGTCGCGCCGCTATCCCAATCGGCCACCGGGACGGTGAACAGCCAGCGTACGGAGATATCGGCCCAATGAGCTTTGGGCGGCAGGGTCGGCGCAGAGGTGGGCGTCTGGTAGGTCTGCTCGCCCATCTTGAGCAGGATCCCCCCGGCGGGACGTCCTTCGCGGGCCAGGTAGGCGACGCCGATACTGCTGGAGAGCCACGATTGCAGGGCACGCTGCAAGCCCAGAGAAACTTGGAGCCGTCTTCCGCCGGTCCGGTAAACGGCGCGCAGCCGGTATTCGCCACCCTCCTGAACCACGCCTTCGAAGTCGGTCTTCAGCCAGATGGGCGCGGTGCTTTCCTCGATTACCTGGACTTCCGGGGCCAGCCCCTGCAAGTTCTTGGGCAACAGGCGAGGCAACTCCTGGGCCGCTCCGGCGCGTCCGGCCTCCACCCGTGCCGCAGCGGTCCGCGTGGCGTGACCCAGTTCGTCGGTCAGCTTCTGGACTTCTTCGGCGGCCATGTAGGTGGCCACCTGACCGTAGAAGAGGTACGCGGCGATCAGGAACATTCCGCCCACCAGCAGCACCGGGACCACCCCGATGAACAGGTAGGTGATCAGCAGGCGGTTGCGGAGGCGCCAGATCAGGGCGGAAAGCAAGGCCCGCAGGTATCGGAAGACCAAGCCGAGAAACGCCCCGGCGGTGAGCAGATTCAGGGTGACCGCCAAGGCCGCCGGCCGTCCGCCGGCCAGGTACTCCACCAGCAGGGTCGACACCAGCAACAGGACCGCGGCCTTCTCCAGCCGCGTTCGGCGGAGCCAGAAGTATCGGAGGTCGCGGAAGGTCGGCATGGAGTATGCCAAAGATGCTTACCTTTTCGATGGTAGCACAGGCGCTTGCGCAGGCAAGAATGCCTGCGCCACTGGTCGCGCTGGAATGTAGGGCAGGCATTCCGGCCTGCCCGGCGTACTCTCCCTTACTGTTCCATACCCTACAACACAAACAGGTTTTCACTTGACGCAACAATCGCCGGGCGCTAAGATCCGGCCATCAACACAGGGTTTCGGTTGGCACACATTCTTTAGAGGGGGGTGGGTATGAGGTCTTTCCTTCTGGTTTCCGTATTGGCTCTTAGTGTTCTCACTTCGTTCGGACAGGTGACCACCGGCCGCCTGGAAGGAACGGTGAATGATACCCAAGGCGCGGTGATACCCGGCGTCCAGGTCAAAGTGGTGGCCAAAAGCACGGGCCAGAACTTTGAAACGGCGACGGACGGGCGCGGCTATTGGGTGATCGCCTCGCTGCCGACGGGCAACTACCGGGTGACCGTGAGCCAGCAAGGGTTCAAGACGGCCACGCTGGACAGCGTGAAGATCGACGCCGGCGTGCCCTCAACGGTGAACGTGACGCTGGAAGTGGGCGCGGTGGCCGAGTCGGTGGAAGTGTCGGCTGGCGCGGAAGTCTTGCAGACCGCCACGGCAACGGTGACCTCGACGCTGGTCGGGCGCCAGCTCCATGAACTGCCTTTTACCAGCCGCAACCTGACGGAACTGATCGTCACCCAGCCGGGCAGCGTCACGCCGGGTGTGCCGCGCAGCACTTCGGTCTACGGATTGCCGCAGAGCGCCCTGAACGTGACCCTCGACGGAATCAACATTCAGGACAACAGCAACAAATCGGGCGACGGCTTCTTCAATGCCATCTTCCCGCGCGCCGATTCGATTGAGGAAATGACCATCGTGAGCGCGGCGGCGGGAGCGGAGAGCAACGCCGAAGGCGCGCTGTCGATGAAGATGGTCACCCGCGGCGGCTCCAACGACTGGCGCGGCGAGTTGTTCTGGCAGCATCGCAACGAATACTTCAACGCCAACTACTACTTCAACAACATCAACAACCAGCCCCGCGACCACATCGTGTTCAACCAGTTCGGGGGCCGAGTTGGCGGGCCGATCTTCAAGAACAAGCTGTTCTTCTCCGGATACATGGAAGTCCTGCGGCTTCCCCAGACCTACACCGAGCCTACCGGCACGGTGCTGACGCCCGAAGCGCGCCAGGGATTGTTCCGCTATCGCGATTCCGGCGGGACCGTGCGTACGGTGAACCTGTACACCTTGGCCGGCGGCCGCGGCTTTCCGTCAACGCCCGACCCGATCATCGGCGTTAAGACCATCCCGCAAATCGGGCAGTTGACTGACGGCGTCTCCGGACTGCAGAGCCGCATCGCCAGCAACAGCGACTACAACCGCAACAACCTCAACTTCCAGAGCAAGGGCGGCAACTACCGGCGATTCCCCTCTTCGCGTTGGGACTGGAACGTCTCCAACAAGCACCACGTGGAGTTCATCTACAACTACCAGACCAACCTGCGCCGTCCCGATGGAGTGAACCTGGGCGGCTCCAGCCCGATTTTTCCGGGAACCGGGAACGTCCTGAACGGCAAGGAACTGGGCAATCAGGGAGGCATCGCCTTCTCGGCGGTGGCGGCGTTGCGGTCAACGCTCAGCCCGCGGATCACCAGCGAACTGCGCTTCGGCCTGACTGGCGGAACGGTGATCTTCAACAACGGCATCGCCCCGGAAGACTTCGCCCAGTGGAACGGCTACGCCCCCACGTTCAACTACACGACCAGCCCGTTCCGGACGACAGGGCAGACGCGCCGCAACACTCCGGTCAAGCAGGGGAACGCCAACATGACCTGGTCCCGGTCGGCGCACCTGCTGAACTTCGGAATGAGCTTTACGCAGGTGAATACCTGGAGCGCGGGAGTGACCAGTACGGCGTTTGTTCCCACGGTTTCGTTCGCGCTGGCCACCGGCGACCCCGCCAACACCGGAGCCACCAATCTCTTCACGGCCGCCAACTTCCCCGGAAGCAACGCCACCAACCTGAGCGATGCAGGCGCACTCTACGCCTTGCTCACGGGGCGGGTCTCCCAGGTCGGGCGCAGCGTCACTCTCGACGATCAAACCCGGCAGTACGGGAAGTTCCAGCCCATCGTCCGCAACCAGGAGCGCCAGATCGGCATTTACGCGCAGGATTCCTGGCGAGTGCGGCCGGGGCTGACCGTGAACTACGGAATCCGTTGGGACCGCCAGAATCCGCCAATCAACTTGAACGGCATCTATACCCGCACGGGCTATGAAGGCGTTTGGGGCGTTTCCGGCGTTGGGAACCTCTTCGCTCCAGGTGTGCTCACCGGACGGGCGCCGTCCTATGACTTGGTCCCGGCAGGTACAACGGGGTTTGACGCTAAGGCTCTCTGGTCGCCTTCCGCGGGAATCGCCTGGGTGCTGCCTAAAACTGATAACCGGCCCCTTTCCTGGCTGATCGGAAGCAACGGCAACAGCGTGTTCCGTTTGGGCTACGCCATCTCCAGCATCCGGGAAGACGGCGGCAGCTTCGCCGTATGGGGTAACAACCAGGGTCGGAATGTCACCCTTACCGTAGACCCCACCAATTTCCCGGCGAACTTCGGACCGGCCGGATCGGTGCTGTTCCGCGACCCGGTTCTCCCCTCACGCCCAGCGCCAACCACTCCGACCTTCCCGCTGGCGGTGGCCGCCGGAAACAGTGTCAATGATTTCCACCCCGATCTGAAAATCGGTTACGTCCAGAGCTGGAACATCGGCTTCCAGCGCGAGCTGACCAAGGACACGGTGATGGAAGTCCGTTACGTGGGCAACCACGGCACCGGACTCTGGCGCACCCAGAACCTGAACGAAGTGAACATCATCGAGAACGGATTCCTGGACGAGTTCCGGATTGCCCAAGCCAACCTGGCGCTAGCTCGGCAGACGGCTCCGACGAGCACGACGTTTGCCGGAGCAGCAGGTATGCGGCCCCTGCCGATCATCCAGACGGCACTCGCACTAACCAGCGACACGACCACCGCAAACCAGCTCATCCAAGGACAGGCCGGAGCTTTGGCCAACGCCATTGTCGGCAACACCACGCGAATGAACCGTCTGATCGCCGCCGGGCGTCCGGCGAATTTCTTCCAAGTCAACCCGCTGGTGGGTGGAGCCGCCAACCTGACGGTAAACGGAACGCACACCAACTATCACGGGCTGCAAGTGGAGTTGCGCCGCCGGATGTCCAAGGGCCTGCTGCTGCAAGGCAGTTATGTCTGGAGCCATTCGGAAGCCAACGCGTTCAGCAACGGACGCGCCGGCAGTTTCTCCACCTTGCGCAACTACAATACGGACAAGGGCCCCTCGCCCTACGACGTCCGGCATGCCTTGAAGCTGAACTGGATCTACGAGCTTCCTATTGGACGCGGGCATCGCTTCCTGGGCGGCGTCCAGAACCGGGTCGCACAGAAGGCCATGGAAGGCTGGCAGTTGGCCTCCATCGTCCGGCTGCAGGGCGGCACGCCAATCATGCTCACCAGTGGCCGTTCCACTTTCAACAGCGGCGACGGCGGGGTGGTTCTCTACAACCTGACCCAACGGCAGCTTCAAGACATGATGTCGATCACCAAGTTCACCAACGCCCAGGGCGTCGGCGAGGTCCGCTACTTGCCGCAAGCGCTGATCAGCAATACCCTGGCGGCCTTCGATCTCCCCGGCTCCCCGATCGCCGGGTTGGACCCCACCAAGCCATACCTGGGGCCGCCCATCGCCGGCCAGCTTGCTCCCCGCGCTTTCCTCTATGGACCGATGCAACAGCGTTGGGACTTTGCCCTGACCAAGAAGACCAAGATCGGGGAGCGCTACACGGTGGAGTTCCGGGCCCAGGCCTTGAATATTTTCAACATCACCAGCTTCCTGCTGTTCAATCCCGGCAACAACATCACCACTACGCTCAACGTCAACAACACCAACTTCGGACGCACCACCGGGGCCTATCGCGACCTGCAAAACACCAACGACACCGGCGGGCGCATCCTCGAGTTCGTGTTGCGCTTCAGCTTCTAACGAAGTCTCGCCACAGAGGCACAGAGGCCACAGAGACGAAAGTCTCTGTGGCTTTTGTGTTTTGGCAGGCCCGCTTGACGCACTCCCATAAATATGGGACTGTAGGAAACATGAAGACAACTCTGGAGATTCCCGATCCCGTTTTCCGGCGCGCCAAGGCTTTGGCGGCCGAAGAGGGGATTCCTCTGCGGCAACTGGTCACCGAGGCCGTCGAACAGCGGGTGCGCGCCAAAGCCATTGCCGGCAAGAAGCCATGGGTCAGGCTTGCCGGGAAGCTTCGTCATTTGCGAAGAGAAAACGCTCGGGTCAACCGGGTGATTGAGCAGGAGTTCGGGAGGATCGAGCCCGAGGAATGGGCATGATCCTCGACACCAACGCCCTTTCGGCCCTAGCGGAGGGCGAGCCTGCTGCCCTAACTCTTGCGGCCCGAGCGAATCAGGTGGAGATTCCAGTCATCGTTCTGGGCGAGTATCGCTTCGGGATATCCCGGTCCCGGCACCGGGAGGAATACGAGCGCTGGGTAGAGGAGATGCTCTCCGGTTCCACAGTACTCGATGTCAGCGAGCCGACCACCGCGGCATACGCTGAGATCAGGTCCGAACTCAAGCAGGCGGGAACCCCGATTCCTTCCAACGATGTCTGGATCGCGGCTTTGTGCCGTCAATATGGTCTTCCGATTCTAACTCGCGACAGACACTTCGACTACGTGGAAGGACTGACGCGTCTCAGCTATTGACACTCCGCTACGTCCCCTTCTGCACCTTGCTGTGATGGCGGCTGTACGCGAAGTAGATGATCATGCCGATCGCCAGCCAGGCGATCAGCCGGACCCAGGTGTCGAAGGGCAGGCTGGCCATCATATACAGGGAAATGATGGCGCCCAACGCCGGCACGAAGGGGACCATGGGGGTCTTGAAGGGACGCGGGCGGTCCGGCTCGCGGTGGCGCAGCATGATCACGCCGGCGCAAACGATGACGAAAGCCAGCAGCGTGCCGATGCTCACCAGCTCGCCAAGAATGCCGATGGGCACCAGCCCGGCGAACAAGGCCACCATGATTCCAACCATGATCGTGGAGATGTAGGGAGTCTTGTACTTGGGATGGACCGCGCCAGCCCATGACGGCAACAAGCCGTCACGGGACATCGAGAAGAACACGCGCGACTGGCCCAGCAGCATGACGATCATGGTGGAGCTGAGTCCGCAAACCGCGCCCAGCTTGACCATGAAACTGCCCCAGCTCAGACCGGCCTTGTCGATGCCCACGGCGATCGGGTCGGGCACGTTCAGCGCGGTGTAGGGGACCATCGCCGTCAGCAGGCCGGCTACGGCGATGTACAGCACCGTGCAGATGGCCAGCGAACCGAGAATCCCGATGGGCATGTCCTTCTGCGGGTTCTTTGATTCCTGCGCCGCGGTGGAGACCGCGTCGAAGCCGATGTAGGCGAAGAAAATTACCGCCGCCCCTCGGGCCACCCCGGACAAGCCGAACTTACCGTACTCCCCTGTCGTGTTGGGCGGCAGGAAAGGCGTCCAGTTACGACCGGCCTCCGCGCTATTGTTGGCCACCCACATGATAGCGATGCCGACGAAGGTCAACAGTACGCCGACCTTGACGAACACGATCATGGTGTTCAAGCCCGCGGATTCCTTGATGCCGATCACCAGGATCCAGGTCACCAGCAGAATGGCCACGAAGGCAATCAGGTTGAAATAGGCAGTGTCGGCGGGCAACGAGGCCAGTTGGGCGTCGACCTCGCCGGGGCTCATCTTGGCCGACAGCACAGCCCGCACCGAATCCAGCCGCGTCCAGCGCTCGTTGAAAAACACCAGTTTGGTGCCCGGTGACGCGGTCAGCGACGGGGGAATCACGATGCCGCGGTCCTGCAGGAAGCTGTTGACGTAGCCGCTCCAGCCCACGGCCACGGTGGCCGCGCCGAAGGCGTATTCCAGAATCAGGTCCCAGCCGATGATCCAGGCGAACAGCTCGCCCAGCGTGGCGTAGCCGTAGGTATAGGCGCTGCCGGCAATCGGGATCAAGGAGGCAAATTCCGCGTAACAGAGTCCAGCCAGCGCCGAAGCGATACCCGCCAGGACGAAGGAGAAGACAATCGAGGGTCCGGCGTACTGGGCTGCGGCCGACCCGGTTAGCACGAAGATGCCCGTGCCGATAATCGCGCCAATCCCCAGGTTCACCAGGTTGACAGGGCCGAGGGCCCGTTTTAAGCCGTGCTCCTCATCGCCGGCTTCCCGGACCAACATGTCCATCGACTTTCGCGCAAACAGGTCTGCCATCTATCCTCCGTTCCCATCAACAACAAAGCCTGCATTATATACAGCGCACGGAGTGCGGGATAGCCAAAAGCATACGCCGGCGCTCAGGAGCGGCGGGCGGCGCCACGGGCGATGCAGGAAATGGCTTGCTCGACAAAGACCTGCGGCATCTGTCCGCCGTGCGCGCCCAGACGCTCAAACATGGCGATTCCGTACATGGCCGCCATCAGCGCCAGCGCCGCCCCGCGCGGATCGCGAAATCGCCGGGCGACGAAAAATGCGGTCACGTCGCGGCGCATCGCCACCAAGGCGGAATCGGGATTGCGCTCGGCGAATTCCTCAAAGCGAAATGCCGGGTGGGAAACCAGCGGAAGCAGCACCGGCACCGCGGAACGGAAGTAGTCGAGCAGTTGGATCCCCAGCCGCCGCAGGCTGGTGGGCTTCAGCTTCCGGGCGGGCGGGACCATGGCCGCGAAGAACAGGTCAGCCTTGGTATGGTAACGCTGGAAGAGCAGCCCCTCCGAAACCCCGGCACGCCGGGCGATGGCCCGGGTGGGGGCGGCAAAGCCCTGCTCCACAAACACGTCGCGCGCGGCCTTCAGCAGGTCGGCGTCGGCAATGGTCTTCTTCCGTGACACCGCGGTTTCATTCTCATCTCTTGCGGCACAGAATGTACAGCGTTCCCGGGGCAGTGCCCTCTTCGACGACGTCCAGCCCCGCCTTGGCGAACTGCTCCCGCCAGCGCTTCAGGACGGTCGGCCGCCCGTAGTAGGTGTGGGCGAAGAACAGAGGATAGGCCACGCGCATCCAGAGATCCC
>CAYPHP010000094.1:0-9352 GCA_964410045.1 uncultured Acidobacteriota bacterium
CACAGGATCATTGCGGTCAGGGCGGGCCAGAAGTAGAGGCGAAACCTGAGCAGCGTTTGCCGTTCCGATTTGCCAGAGTACAGGAGAACGCCCCGGTCCGACTTGCGCAGACGGCACGGCTCGCCTGGCTGGCCAGGCTTGGGCTGCGGGCGGCGGATTTGTCCGAGCGCCACGACCGGATCGCCAGGCCGGATCAGCCACTCCCTTCGCGCTGTCGAATCGTTGAACAAATGTTGATCGATGCTGACCGTCTTCAGAGTCGGCACGACCACCGCTTCCTGCGGATCAACGATGCAGTCGCCTGCGGCGTCGCGGATCAGCATGGGGGCTACGCTGTAGCTCCCGGTCTTGCGAAACGACGACGTGGACCGGGTGTCGACCTTCTCGGATTCGCACCAGACGTAGCGGGTCTTCGAATAGGGCGAAGGCGCGTGATCGCTGCCGGGCTGGGCTTGACCCACGAGTTTCACCAACCCGGCAGTGGTCGAGTCCGTGGTCACCAGGGGTGCCGACTTCAGACCGTCAATGATGCGCGAATACGGCAGCCAGAGACGCGCAAGCCAAACGGCTAAACACAGCAGAGCGACCGAATCGATCAGGATCCAGGCCGCGGGGAGTCCTTGGAAGAAGTCGGCAGCATAATCAAAGAGGGTCAGCGTGTACGGCTCGGGCGCTTGCGGATTCATTGTCCCGTCGGATCATATACCGAACGGCTAAGATGTAAGTTCATGACCGGCGTGAAACTGAGAGGCGGCTTGCCCCATACTTCGTCATCCGCGGAGATCCGGGCAGACGGCAGTCTGGTGATCGAGTGGTATGACTTCAGCCCCGAAGCCCAAAGCTCCATGGGCGGCGACGTGGCGTTCTTCGTGATCGTGGCCCCGGCCAACAAGCTCACCGTCCTGGAGCGCCTGACCGGAGAACCCGCGCCCGCGCTCTGTGCGGAGCACCTGGATCAGAAAATCCTGGCTCTGATTCAGGAACGCTTCGAAGATTACGTCTCCGTGAAGCGATGGCTGGAAGCGTGCGGCATTCCCTACGAGAAGGACTTCGACGGGCGCGCCTGACGAGCCCGGTTACTGCGCCTGACCGCCGATCGAAAACTTGGTGAGCACGGCGCTGATGGCGCCGATGAAGAGCTTGGCGCGCACCTGGACCAGCCGATGCGAGGCGTCGTCGGTGAGCCAGAGCTGCATGCGCCCACTGCGCTTGAACAGCGTCCCGCCGAAGACCTGGGGCTCCACGCGGATGGTCTGAAAGACTCCGGCCGGCGTCTTGATCTCTTCCTTGCCCTGGACCTCCACGTCAATCAGGATGGTGTGCCCGCCGTCGTTCACCGGGACCTGGAAGGATTTGCCGGTCTCCAGCTTCAGCGTCCGCACGTAGTACAGCGCGGAGACTACGTCGAAGGCACAGGCAGGGATGGGATTTTCGGCCTGCCGCACCAGGCGGTTGCGGGTCAGATCCATCTCGCGGATCGCCGCGATGTTCCGCCGGCCGTCGAAATCAATTCGGATATCGCGGTACCGCGATCCCTCATGGATCAACTTCTGCAAGTGTTCCGAGCAGTAGCCGTTCTCGGCAAAAGCAGAGCGAAAGACATCCTCAACCTTGTACAGCTTGGAGACGATGCCGGTGGAGTTGGCGCTGACGGTGGCCCGCCACACCGGCGGGCTGGCGTTGCTGTCCTGAGCCACGGACAGCCGCGCCTTCCCGGCGCCGAAGATGCGCCAGGAAATGTCGTACTCCATCGTTTCACCGTTGAAGAAAGGCGGAGCCTGCGCGGCGAGCACAGCGGCACACAGAAACATCGAAAGGAGCAAGAGTTTCATCGCGCGAAGAGCTTCCAGCCAAGTAGGGCGAGACCGAACAGATAGCCTACTAAGGCATTGTACTCCTGGTTCTGCAGATACAAGGTCCAGCGGAACCGTTGCGGTGACGGTGATGACGAACTCAAGGCCGGCCAGAAGCGCGGGACGCGGGACGCGTAGTCGCGAAACTCGGGGAACAGGTTGGCCAGGTGTGATTCCTCTTCGCCCACAACGGGCAGATACCAGAGCGCAAGGAATGCAGCGAAGCAGCCGGCCAGCCACCAACTCCCTCCGGCGACCGCAAATCCTCCGGCAACGAGTGTTGTGCCGAGATACAGCGGGTTGCGCGTGTAAGCATAGGGACCGCTGGTGGCGAGTGCGCGATTCTTGTCCAAATGGCCGGTCGCCCAGGCGCGCAACACCAGCCCCAGCAAGGCGACCGCCGCGCCGGCAGCGTAACGAGGCCACGACGGCGCGGCGAAGACCGCGTACACCAGCAACAACACGAATCCCAAGGGGACACGGGTGCGCGCGGCCAACTCGGCGTACTGTTTGCGCGTCACCGCAAACTCCCCAGAACTTCCCCCAGCGTCTGGAAGGCTTCCTCCACGGAAATGCGAGCGATTGCGGAAGTGTCTTCCGATCGCGCATACGTGGTGACGACGCCCGCGGGTCGAAGCACGCGCGCTCGCGTGCTGTATGGACCGTTGCGTTCCGGGCTTGTTGGACCAAAGATGGCCACCACCGGTGTACCGGCCGCCGCGGCGACGTGCAGTGGTCCGGTATCGCCGGCCACCAAAACGGAGGCCTTGCGCGCGATGGCCACCAGGTCGCGGATGCCGCCCTGAATCACGCGCGGCTCGGCCGGACTCGCCAGGCGGACGATGCGCTGGGCCAGCGCGTCTTCGCCGGGGCCGCAATTGATCACCGCCGGGATCCTCCACTCCTTGTCAGCACGGCGGATCAGCTCCGCGAACGACTCCGCCGGCCAGCGTTTGGCCTCCCATCCCGCCGATGGGCTGATCGCAAAAAAGCGCTCCGGCAAGGACAACTCAGCCGGATGCGGAAGCGGGAACGCTACCCGCTCGAGCGCTGCTCCGGCGGCACGCGCCAGACTCAGATTCATCTCCACCACATGTGCGCCCGCCGTCGCGACTTGCCGGTCGTAAAAGACGGAAGCGAACTTCTCGCGCAGAGCCGCCATCTGAAATCCAAAGACCTCGCGGCTGCCGGAGAGCGCCGCCAGAAGTCCGGACTTGATCAGTCCCTGGAAATCGAGAGCCAGGTCGTATGATCGCGAGCGCAACTCTTCGAGCACGTGCAGCACGTGGCGCCAGTCCCGGCTGCGCACGCGCCGGACGGTGGTGAGGTCGGGATTTTCCTCGAGCAGCGGCGCCCAGCGCTCCTCCACCAGCCAGTCGATTTCGGCTTCGGGGAAAGAGTAGCGAAGCGACGCGGCGGCTGGAAGCGTGTGTACGATGTCCCCCATCGCGCCCATCCGCACCAGCAAGATGCGCCGCGGCGTCATCCCGCCTCTTGACGCTGGTTCAGAATGTGGCGGATCAAGTCGCGGGTGTTGTGATCCTTGGGATCGCCGACGATGGCCACCTTCCCACCAATGGCCAGGACGGCATCGCGCTCGGGCACGGATTCAGCGGTGTAATCCGTGCCCTTGGCGTGGACATCGGGACGGATCTCGGCGATCAGGCCGCGGACGTTGTCGTCTTCAAACAGCACCACGTAGTCCACGGAAGCGATACCGGCTACCAGCGCGGCCCGGGCCTGCTCGTCAAGCAAAGGACGCCCTGGACCCTTCAGGCGGCGGACGCTGGCATCGCAGTTCACGCCCACAATCAGAAGGTCGCCGCAGGCGCGGGCGCCGGCCAGATAGCGGGAATGGCCCACATGCAGGAGATCGAAGCAGCCGTTGGCCAGCACCACGCGGCGGCTGTGGTCGCGCGCTTCCGCGGCGACCTCCGCGGCTCTCGCGCGGCTGACAATCTTGGCCGACGTGTTCATGAACTCGCAACCGCCTGCCGCAATTCCGCGGCGCTGGCCGTGGCCGTGCCTCGCTTCATCACCACGATTCCTCCGGCGAAATTGGCCAGCAGCGCCGCCTGATGAAAGGTGGCGCCGGCCGCAAGCGCCAGAGTAAACACAGCGATCACCGTGTCTCCGGCCCCGGTCACGTCGGTGTTCTGGTTGCCGCCGTGGATGGGAATGTGAACGGTTGGCTTGCGAGGCTCGAAGAGTGCCATGCCGTCACGCCCGCGCGTGATCAGCAGCGCCTGGCTGCGCAGGCGGCGCAACATCGTCCGTCCTGCTTTCTCCAGCAATGCGGTGTTGTTGCCGATGCGGATGCCCAGCGCGGCTTCTACTTCCGGCTCGTTAGGCGTAGCCGCCGTCGCGCCGATGTAGCCGCTGATCTGATAGCGCGCGTCCACCGTCACCGGGCTGCGGCGGACCGCACGCAGACTCGCGATCATACGCGGCGTAGCCGTTCCATAGCCGTAATCGGAAATCAAGATGGCGTTGGACCGCTTGGCCAGCCGTCGAGCGAGTTCCTCAAGCCGGCGCCTCAACGGAACCGGCACCGGACGTTCCGGCTCGCGATCGATGCGCAGAACCTGTTGGCGGCTGCCGTGAATTGTGCCGGCCAGGATGCGTGTCTTGGTGGTCGTGAGCACATCCCTTGAGACGATCACGCCGGTCGTCGAAATTCCGCGGTCCCGAAACAGCTTCAGTAGCGTCGCGCCGTTCTCGTCCGCACCGAGAACGCCGACAGGCAGAACACGCGCACCAAGCGCGGCCAGGTTGTAGACCGCGTTGGCACCGCCGCCGGGAAGGATCTGGCTCTCCCGGCGCTTCAAGATGAGCACTGGGGCCTCCCGCGAGACGCGGGCGATTTCACCGAACAAAAACTCGTCGGCCACCAGGTCAGCCAGCACCAGAACCTTTTGGCGATCGAATCGCGAGATGATTCCGAGAAGCGCTTGTTTGTCGGTCAACTCATGTCCTTCTCAGCGATGATCACCTTGGCGGCCTCCAGCAGATCTTTCGCGACCTTCCAAGGCTGGTGCGGCCAGGTGTGCCGCTGATATTCCCATTCACCCAAACCGTAACCGGAGAGCAGGAAGATGCACGGCAGTCCGGCGCGGTGCGCGAGCGCCACGTCCACGAAACGGTCGCCGACCACGAAGGAGCCCTCGCGGCTCAAATGCAACTCTTCCACCGCGCGATCCAGCATACCAGTCTGCGGCTTGCGGCACGCGCATTGCTGCCGGTACGCCTCGATCCGTCCCTCGGGATGGTGCGGGCAGTAATAGATCCTGTCCAGCCGTCCCCCGCCGCGAGTGATTTCCTCGTCCAGCTTAGCGTTAAGCTCTTGCACCAAAGCCTCGTCGAAGTATCCGCGAGCCACGCCTGATTGGTTGGTCAGCACCACGGTGGCGAACCCGGCCTGGTTCAGCAGCGTCACCGCTTCCACCGCCCAGGGATAAACCTGGAAGCGCGACGGATGATTGACGTAACCGATTTCTTCGTTCAACGTGCCGTCACGGTCGAGGAAGACGGCCGGACGGCGTTCAGGATTTGGCACGCTGTTTCAAACACCTCGCTGACGGGAATCTCCCGCATACAACGGTGGTCCACCGGGCAGTGCCGCAGCAGGCAGGGGCTGCACGGGACCGTTTTCTTGATGAAGTGAACGCGCGGCCCGAGCGGCGCCGTGGCGCGTTCGTCTGTGGCTCCGAAAATCGCCAGCACTGGCAAGCCCATCGCCGCGGCCACATGCATCGTGCCGGTGTCGTTGGTCACGAACAGATGGCAACCGGCAACCAGTTTGACGAACTCCGCCAGCGTGGTCTGGCCGGCTAGGGATCGTGCGCCCGTTCCGATTCCCGCGGCGATTTGCTCGGCGAGGTCCCGTTCCGAGGCCGCGCCAAACAGCACAATCTCCGCTCCGCGTTCGTCGCGCAGGCGGCGTCCGAGTTCGACATAGCGCGATGGTAGCCAACGCTTGGCCGTTCCGTAGGCTGCGCCCGGATTCAGGCCCACCACCGCGGGCGGCGATGGGGGACAGGGGATCGGGGAACTCAAAACAACACCGCCCACCACCGGGAAGCTCTCCACCAATCCGAGACGCCGCAGCAATTCCAGATAGTAATACGCCTGATGCGTCGGGATGTCACCGGCGCGCGGCGTGGGTATCGCTCGCGTCAACAGCATACTGCGGCCATCGCGGGCGTAACCCCAACGTTGTGGGATACCGGCTCGCCAGGCGACCCAGGCGGCGTCGAAAGAATTGGGAAACAAGATTGCGGTGTCGAAGCGTTCCTTGCGCAATTCCGCGACCAGGGACCCGCGACCCGCCTTCGGATCATGCGCCAGGACGCGGTTGGCCAGCGCCGTCCCTCCGAGCGAGCCGTAAAGGTCGGCGACCCAGGTCCGCGCGACCACGACAATCTCCGTCCCCGGAAGAGCCTTTCGTAAGTGCTGAAGGGCGGGCAGACTCATCACCACGTCGCCAACCCAATTGGGCGCGCGCAGCATCAGCTTCGTGGGGGCGGGGTTCACTTCAAAACCTCCATCACCCGCTGCACGACCTTCTCTTCCTCTTCGACAAGCAGGTTAAGACCCGCCACCACCACAGGCATTTCCGATGTTGCATCTCCCAGGTTGATGCGGTCTTTTTCCGTGGTGACCAACGCGCGCGCCCCGGCCTGCCGCCCTTTCTTCTCGATGCGCGCCAGATCTGATCCGGACTATCGATGGTGGTCGGGAAAAGCCAGGTGGTCGAGGACTTCGGCGTGAGCGCGTCCCAGGTCATCAAAGAAGGCCTTGGGATTGCCGATTCCGGCGAAAGCAAAGAATGGACCCTGCGCGGGATCGACGCCAGTGACCTCCGTCGCCGAGCGCACCAGCAGGGCGTCGCGATTGTGCTGGCGCACGATGCGTTCCATTTCCTCATGCTGGGTCCAAGCGTAGGCCCGGGTCAGCACGATGATTCCCGCGCGGGCCAGCGCTGAAAACGGCTCACGCAAGCGTCCGGCGGGGAGCACGTCATGCTCCCACGGCGGACGAGTGCAATCGATCAACACGATATCCAGATCGCGCAACAAGGACAGATGTTGAAAGCCGTCGTCGAGCAGATGCACGTCCACTTCGTGTTCGGCCTCCAGGGCCACTCCTGCCATCTCCCGTCGCACCGCGACTCCTACGGGCTGCACTCCGGCTCGCAGCAGAAGTTGCACCTCATCTCCGGCTCCCTCGGCGCCCTGCGGACTCCGGAACAACAGCGGATCACGCGTATCTTCGCGCCGGTATCCGCGCGTGAGTACCGAAGCGCGCAGGCCGCGGGCGCACAGTTGCCGCCACATCCAGATCACGAACGGCGTCTTGCCGGTGCCCCCGACGGAGAGATTTCCCACGCTGACGACGGGCTGCTTCAGACGATAGCGGCGAAGGAATCCGCCTGTGTACAGCGTGGCGCGGGCGCGCGCCGCCGCCGACCAGACGCGGGCCAGGGGCCACAATGCGGCGGTCATCGTGCGCCTACCTCCTGAGGCCGCGCGACGCCTAAGAGCGCTCCGAGTTCCGCTGCCGTCTTTTCGGTGGCGCCACGATTCGCGTCCAGCAATCCGCGCGCCCGCTCGCCCATCTGCCGGGCTTCCACGGGATCGGAGAACAACTCCTCCAATGCTGCGCCGAGTTCGTCAGCCGACTGGACCTGGCGCAAGGCCTTCGCTTGCCGGAATGCCTCGGTGATCTCGCGGAAATTGCTGGTGCTGGGCCCTACTACGATGGGCCGCGCGAACAGCGCGGGTTCGAGCGGATTCTGTCCGCCGTGCGGCACCAGGCTGCCGCCAACGAAGGCAACGTCCGCGTAGCGATAGGTGGCGGCAAGCTCGCCGACCGTATCCAGCAGCAACGCATCCGCCTGCAGACCGGGTTGCTCAGGCGAAAGCCGCGAACGGCGCTGGACGCTCAGCCCGGCCTTTTCGACGAGATCCGCCACTGCATCGAATCGCTCTGGCCGGCGCGGTGCCAGCAACAGCCGCAGGGCGGGTCGGCGGCGACGCAAACGCGCGAGCGCAGCGAGCACATGTTCTTCCTCGCCGGCCGCCGTGCTCCCGGCTAGCAGGACGCCCGGGGCTGCCCAACGCTGGAGTTCTGCATCCAGCCATGCAGGCAAGTCATCAGGAGCGCGCAGATCGTATTTCAAGGTCCCGGTAACGGAGAGCGTTTCCGGACGCGCGCCCATTTCTCGCAGCCGGCGCGCGTCCTCCGCGGATTGGGCCAGCAGCCGATCGGCGCAACGGAGTACATGTTCAAAGAAGAAGCGAAACGCGCGATACCGTGGAAAAGACCGGTCGGAGATCCGCGCGTTGACCACCGCCAGGCGCGCCCCTGATGCGCGGACCTCGCGAAAGAGGTTCGGCCAAAGCTCGGTTTCCGCCACCACTACAAGCGCCGGACGGATCTTTCGCAGCACGCGGCGGACCACGAAGGCGAAATCGAAAGGACAATAAAAGAAACCGTCGGCAGCCAGGCGCGCGCGAGCTGTAGCCATACCGGTTTCCGTGGTGGTGGAAACGAGCAGCTTGCGCTTGGGCATGCGCGCGCGCAACTCAGTCACCAGGCGGGGACAAGCGAGCACTTCGCCCACCGACACCGCATGCAGCCACACACATCCCTCTGAGCCATCGCCGGAGAGGTCCGCGGGCAACCGGCCCCAGCGCGCCCGGAAGTTCCGCAAGTATTTGCCGTGCCGCAGCCCCTGAATCAGGTAGTAGGGAAAAGCCAGCGCCGCGGCTACAGCCAAGGCTGCGCTGTAGAGAAGATACATGCGATAGAACGCATTATAATCGAGTTATGAGAGCCGTGCTGGCCCTGCTGCTTGGTGTGGTTTGCTTTGCGGATAAGGTCCCGCCTCAGATTCGTCCCCAACCGGCGGCCACTTATGCCGCCAAGGACAGCCACGATGATGTGATTATTGCCGCCGTGCCTTACGACACCGAGGAGAAGAGCAAGGCGGTGTTCGGCAAGTTCGATCCGTCGAAAGCAGGGGTGTTGCCGGTCTACGTGGTGATCTCGAACAACTCCAAGGACGTTTTGCGGCTGGACAAGTGGACCGTCGAGTTCGTCGCCTCCGACCGGCAGCGGGCCGAGCCGATCTCGGCAGGCACGGTCAGCCTCATGCTGCGGGGCAGAAACGTGCCGAATACCGTCGATCGCCGCCGTACTTCGCCGTTCCCCCGGCTGCCGGAACGCGCGGAATCCGACGAGGCGCTGATCTCGAACGAGTTTCTTCTCAAGATGGTCCCGCCCGGCGACACTGTCGGCGGATTCCTTTTCTTCGACACGTCCCGCCGCCGGGGCGTAGTCCGGGGATCCAAGCTCTATCTAACGAATATGACCTGGGGCAGTACGGGCAAGGAACTGTTCTACTTCGAGATCAAGCTAGAGGACGCCTTGAAGGGCTCGAAGCCCTGAGGGCCTAGCGCATCGCCGCGAAGCCCGAAACCACCAGCACGTACAGC
>CAYPHP010000095.1:0-9352 GCA_964410045.1 uncultured Acidobacteriota bacterium
ATGCAGGCGGTGGAGGGCAATGTCCGCAACGGCAACAAGCAGATCTCGCTGGCCACCGAGGACATGTTCATCTGGGGCCAGGTCCAGACCGATACGCCGTTCTTCTTCCCCAACCGCGAGGCCCTGCTGGACCTGTACTCGGACATCGTCAACACGCCGGGGGTCGAGTCGCATGTGCTCAGCCACTGCACCATGGCGCCGTTCGTCGTGGATCCGCTGCTGATCCAGAAGATCTCCGAGACCGTGCTGGACAAGAGTCCGCTGCACCTGGCGACGGTGAGCACGCATCCCAAGAAGAAAGCGTTGTGCCCGCTGATCGGCATGGAAACCGGGTCGGTGAACATGGCCAAGAAGATCATGCCCAGCAAGGGTGTGCCCTTCCCGATCGAAGAGTGGCAGAGCGTGTTGATTCGCGGCCTGGAAATCGCCAACCGCAACAACTGGTTCCCGATGATGACCTTGATGGTCGGCAACCCCGGGGAGACCGACGAAGATACCAAGCAGACTTTGGACGTGGTCTACGAGATCGAGCGCCGCGGCCTGTGCGCGTTCCTGGTCCCGTCGATCTTTACGCCTCTTCACGACACCCGCATGGAACAGCAGCACGGCGTGGCCGAGACCAAGCAATTGAGCCCGCTGCAATGGCAGCTCATCATGAAGTGCTGGAAGCTGAACCTGCGCCCGGGCCAAAAAGCCTGGTGGGCGCCCATGGCCTGGAAGCTCGGATCGCTGGGTCTGTGGGCCAAGCGTCTGCGCAAGACCAACGGTCCCAACTTCACCTGGGCGCTCTTCATGTTCGCCTCGGCCCTGCCCGAGTGGCTGCTCGAGAAGATGGGCAAGATCTACATCGGCAAACCGATCAAGGTGAAGACGCGCCGGGAGTTGATCGCCACGGTCAAGCCCCACTACCTGCAATATTTCCGCGCCGACAACGGTGACCTGCCGGAAGGCTACCAGCCGCCGGCCAAGCCGGCATCCATGCCGGTCACTCTTCCGATGCTCGCAGCAACCGCCGGAGACTAATCAAACCTTGGAGTGCGGTGGCTTGCCACCGCATGCGGCGCCAAGGCGCCGCACTCCAGGATTGAGAAAACCGCCCGACGCTGGTACAGTATCGCCAGTTATCTGGGAGAGGCCAATGATCCAACTGAAGGTAAACGGGGTGAACCGTCAATTCGACGGCGACCCGCAAATGCCCCTGCTCTGGTATCTCCGCGACATGCTGGAGCTGACCGGAACCAAGTACGGCTGCGGCATGGGGTTGTGCGGAAGCTGCACGGTGCACGTGAACGGCGCGGCGGTGCGCAGTTGCACCACCACGCTGCAAGAGGCCGCCGGCAAGAACGTGGTGACCATCGAGGGCCTGGCCGCGCGCGGCGATCATCCGCTGCAGCAGGCCTGGCGCAAGTTCAACGTGCCGCAATGCGGCTATTGCCAGGCCGGGCAGATCATGCAGGCCGCTGCGCTGCTGAAGCAGAAGCCCAAACCAAACGACCGCGACATTGACGACGCCATGCAGGGGAACATCTGCCGCTGCGGGACGTATCAGCGGATTCGAGCAGCCATCAAGACGGCCGCGGGGGTGAAGGCATGAGCACCTTAACGAAAGTTGACCGCCGCGGATTTCTCGGAACGATGTTCTCGGCCGGCGCCCTGATCCTGGCCTCCCGCGTGCTTCCGCCCGAGTTGCTGGAAGCCGCCGACGCCGCCGGCGCCACCTGGCATCACAACGTCTACCTGGGCCTGGAGACCGACGGGACCGTGATCATCGTCGCCCACCGCTCGGAGATGGGCACCGGCATCCGCAGCGCCCTGCCGATGGTGGTGGCCGACGAACTGGACGCCGACTGGAAGCGGGTGAAGATTGAGCAGGCCATCGGCGACCGCAAGTACGGCGATCAGAACACAGACGGATCGCGTTCCATCGTGCGTTTCTACGAGCCGATGCGCGAAGCCGGCGCCACCCTGCGTCTGATGCTGGAACGCGCCGCCGCGGCCAAGTGGAACGTCCCGGTCGCGGAGTGCAAGGCCGTGATGCACCAGGTGGTGCATTCGAAGTCCGGCAACAAGCTGGGCTACGGCGAACTGGCTGCGGCAGCCGCTGCTCTGCCGGTTCCGAAGAAGGACGAGCTGAAGTTCAAGTCTCCGTCGGAGTACCGCTTCGTCGGCAAGGATGTCGCCACCGTGGACCTCGACGACCTGGTCACCGGGAAAGGCACGTTCGGCTTCGACGCCAAGCGTCCGGGGATGGTTCACGCGTCCATCGAGCGCTCGCCGGTTTACGGCGGCAAGGTCAAGTCGGTGAACGATGCGGAAACGCGGAAAGTTGCCGGCGTCCAGCAGACGGTCGCGCTCGCGCCGCTCACTCCGCCCTACCAGTTCAAACCGCTTGGCGGAATCGCGGTGATCGCCGACAGCACCTGGGCGGCCATGGAAGGCCGCAAGAAACTCAAGATCGAGTGGGAACCGGGTGAGCACGGCAGCTACGATTCAGACGCCTACCGGAAGGAAATGTTGGCGACCGCGCGCGGCGCCTGCAAGGTGGAACGCGAAGCCGGCAATGTGGACGCGGAGTTCGCCAAGGGCGGAAAGGTCCTGGAAGCCGAATACTACGCGCCACACTTGTCGCATGCCCCGATGGAACCGCCCGCGGCTGTGGCCGAGTTCAAGGACGGCAAGGTCTACGCCTGGGCGCCGGTTCAGAATCCGCAGGCCGCCCAGGACACCGTAGCCCAAGCCCTGGGGATTGACCGTGCCAACGTCATCTGCAACGTCACGCTGCTGGGCGGCGGATTCGGCCGCAAGTCCAAGCCCGACTTCGTCGCCGAAGCCGCCCTGCTCTCGAAGCAACTGGGCAAACCGGTCAAGGTCACCTGGACCCGCGAAGACGATCTGCACTTTGACTATTTCCACTCGGCCGCAGCCATGTACATGAAGGCCGCAGTGGACGCCAAGGGCCGGCCGACTGCCTGGTTACAGCGCAGCGTCTTCCCGCCGATTGGCGCGATGTTTGACGCCAAGGCGCGACTGGGCGGAGCGGGCGCCATGGGCATGGGCTGGACCGACATCCCCTGGGACATCCCCAACATCCGCTGCGAGAACGGTCCGGCCGAGGCGCACGTGCGCATCGGATGGCTCCGATCCGTGGCCAACATTTACCACGCCTACGCGGTGCACTCGTTCATCGACGAGTTGGCCGCAGCGGCGGGGCGCGATCGCGTCGAGTACCTGCTCGACGTGCTGGGAAGCCCGCGGGTCATTGAGCTGCGGCCTCCGGCCGCGCGCAACAATCCCAATCCGTATCCGCTGGACACCGGCCGCACCCGCAAGGTCGTCGAGATGGTCGCCGAACAGTCCGGCTGGGCCAAGAAGAAATCCGGCAACGGACGCGGCTGGGGCATCGCTGTTCACCGCAGCTTCCTCAGCTACGTCGCCTCGGTGGTTGAGGTGGTGGTGGACAAGGCCGGCAACGTGCGCATCCCCCGCGTGGACACGGTCGTCGACCTGGGCAAGGTGGTCAGCCCGGACCGTGTGAAATCACAGTTTGAAGGCGCGGCCGTCTTTGGGGCGGGCCTGGCGATGATGGGAGAGATCACGGCCGCCAACGGAGCCATCAAGCAGTCAAACTTCCACAACTATCTGGTGCCGCGCATCCACGAAGCGCCCTACCAGGTCAACGTGACCCTGGTGGCCAGTGACGCGCCACCGGCAGGCGCCGGCGAGCCCGGCGTTCCGCCGATCGCTCCGGCCATCTGCAATGCGATCTTCGCGGCGACGGGGAAACGGGTCCGGGAGTTGCCGATCCGGAAGACGAAACTCGTGTAGGTGTGCTGCTGACTAGCCCTTGACGGACAGCCGCCGGAAATTGATGACCGTGCGCCCGTAGGTCGGCTTACCGAACAGGGTGGCCGGCTCGAACTGGGTGAAGACCAGTATATTGCGCAACTCCGAGAGTTGGCCCGGATCGCGCGGCCCAACGATCACCCGGTAATCCACCACGCGCCCCTGCGCGTCCACGTTGGTTTCAATCACGATTCCTTCTTCCCCAGTGTTGAAGGTGAGCGAGTTGAACGTGACCGAGGGGGAGGTGCGCAGCCGGGGCGGCGTGGTCAGGGAAACCGGCACATCCTCGCTGATCAGAGGCCGGGTGAAGAAGGTGTGCATCATCACGCCAAAGGTGATCACGGTGGCCAGCAGTCCGGCGGTGGCCGGGATGGCCACAGGACGCAGGATGTTGTCCAGGCGGACCGCCAGGCGATTCCAGAACGTCAGTTGGGAACGATGGGAAACCTGTAAACGGATCCGCAGGGCCAGGTCCGCAGGCGGATGGACGCGGCCGTGAGCCGCTACCAACTCGCGGACCCCTTGGAGTTGCTCGGCGTGCTCGCTGCATCCGGCGCAGCCGGACAGGTGACGGCGCAGGGCCATCTCCTGCTCCCAAGTGACCGCGTGGTCCAGGTAGTTGGAAAGATTCTCTCGTGCTTCCTTGCAAGTCATAAACTTCACCGCTTATCTCCTCGCCCCGCTCCTACTGGTTCACCCACCAGCCATCCCTTCAGCAAGACCCGTAACGCTTCCCGGCCCCGAGCGACTCTGGACTTCACCGTTCCCAGAGAAATCTGTAAGATGTCGGCAATCTCTTCGTAGGTGAACTCCTCCAGGTCTCTGAGCACCACGGCGGTCCGGTACGACTCCGGGATCCGGCTCAAGGCGCAGTCCACTGCCTGGGCGGTCTCCTTGGCGGCCAGTTCTTCAAACGGGGATTTCTCTTCGGCCGCCAGCAGATCGCCAAGACTCGGCCCGTTTCCGTCTTCGCTGCTTAGGAACACGTCTTCAAGCGAGGTTTCGCGCGCCCGGTGCCGGCGCCACCAACGCCGGTAGTTGCAGCCCTCGTGAACCGCGATCCGAAAGATCCAGGTCTTTAGCGAAGACTGTCCCTGGAACTTGCCCAGGCCCCGGTGGACTTTCAGGAAGACTTCTTGCAGCGTATCCGCGGCGTCGGCAGCATCGCCCACGATCCGGTAAACCAGGTTGTAAACCGAGGCATGGTACCGCGACACCAACCGGTCGAACGCCTCTTCCGATCCGGTCCGCACCGCAGACAGTAATTCGGCGTCCTCTTCAGCGAGCGGCCACGGGCTGGCAACCAGGTCCGCCACAACATTACAGACGCCCCTGGCGGACAGAAAGTTCCCGTACCGGCGGTCCAGGGAGCCATACGGGGGTTCTCCCGTACTCATACGACGATTATACGCCTTGGCGGGGGGCCCGAAGAGGACTATGAAAACAAAGGAGAGGATCTGCCGTCGCAGATCCTCTCCTGATTGCCCAAGCAGGATTCGCCGGGGAGCGGACGCGCGATCCCCGCCCCGGCTCCTCGATGCCTACTTCTTTTTCTTCTTGGCTGCTTTCTTCTTCATGGAGAACGTCCTCCTTCCCTGTGAACCATCCGCTCGAGGACCGCCCGCGCAGGTCACGAGACCCAACATGTTGGGCCTTCCCCGAGAGATAGCCCCAATGTATAGGACCAGCCGCGCGGCATGTCAAGCAAAATCCAACATTTCCTGTGGAAAATGTTCTAAAACCGGCCTGGGACCTCCCAGACCGTTTTCCATGACTGTTGCCAAGAGTCCTGCCTTCGGCATATCGTGGAAGGCGCCGAGTGGGGGGCAAGTCTTGGCCACGAAGTTGCGAATCAGCGCGTTTTTTCCAGCCTACAACGATGCGATGACCATTTCGTCCGTGGTGATCGCCACGATACAGACCCTGCAACAGGTGTCTGATGACTACGAAGTGGTGGTCGTGGATGACGGGTCGGCCGATGGAACCCGGGAGATCCTCGGCGAACTGCAGCGCTTCTACCCTGAGCACTTGCGAATCGAGCGGCATCCGCGCAACCGCGGCTACGGCGGCGCGGTACGCACCGGCATCGCCTCGGCGGCCAAGGACTGGATCTTCTACACCGATGGCGACGGCCAGTACGACGTGCGCGAACTGACCCTGCTGGCCGCACAGGCCGGCGACGAAGTGGATGTGGTCAACGGCTTCAAGATCGCCCGTTCCGATCCCGCTTACCGCAAGGTGATCGGCTGGGCTTACAACCTTTTCGTCCATACCGCGTTCGGGCTGAAGATCCGCGACGTGGATTGCGATTTCCGCTTGATGCGGCGGTCCCTCTTCGAACGAATGGAGCTGAAGAGTTCGAGCGGAACGATCTGCGTGGAGATGGTCAAGAAGCTGCAAGACCTGGGATGCCGTTTCCGCGAAGTCCCGGTGCACCACTTCCATCGTTCCGTAGGCCGCTCCTATTTCTTCCGGCCGTATTGGCTGATGAAGACGTTCGTGGATCTGATGGCGCTTTGGTACGAGCTGATGGTGAAAGGCACAGCGCCGGTACGCGTCCCCGCCTCGCCCCCCCAGGCTGCGATGCTCTCCGACCGTTCTGTTCCCCGAGATGACCAGGGCTGAGTTCGAAGCCCTCTATCACCTGGAGGAAGACCTCTGGTGGTTCGTGGGCATGCGACGGATTTCCGACGCGCTCCTGGGCTCGCTCCGCAAGCCGGGCTTGCGCTGCTTGGAGGCCGGTTGCGGCGCCGGCTTCACCACCATTGACTACACCCAACGCTACCGCTGGGATGTGTTTCCCTGTGACTTGTCCCCCGAAGCGCTGGCGTTTTCGGCGGACCGCGGCGTCCAGCGGTTGGTCCGCGGAAACTTGATGTCCCTTCCCTACGCCGATAACTCCTTCGACGCCGTTTCCTGCCTGGACGTGGTGGTGATGCTGGAGCCCGCTCACGGCCTGCAAGCAATGGCGGAATGCCAACGAGTGCTCAAGCCGGGCGGATTCCTTCTATTTCGCGTGGCCGCACTGGAACTGCTGCGCGGGTACCATTCCGTGGTCCAGGCGGAAACGCACCGCTACTCGCTTTCCGCGGTCCAGGGGATGCTCCATCTGGCCGGCTTCGCGAGTGTCCGGTGCAGTTACGCCTTGTTCTTGTTGTTTCCTGTGCTTTTTCTGAAGCGCCGGGTTCTCGAACCGCTGCGTCTGGTGAGGCTGCAGAACGACGTCAGCCCTACCGCCCCTTGGCTCGATTTCCTGTTCCGGCAAACCCTGCTTCTGGAAGCGCGTCTGCTGGCGGCGGGCGTAAACTTTCCCATTGGCGGATCGGTGGTCGCACTCGCGGTGAAGTAGGGTCAGTGGCCGCCGATCGGCTGCCGCGGCACTCCGTACTGCGCTCCCCAGGCGTCGCTCATCTGGCTGCGGATCGCCCACAACTCCGGAAAGAACTGTGTGCGCAGTCCTTCTTCCAGCAGTTCGACTGCGCGCCCCTTCAGCGATCGTGCGCCCAGGCCGATGCTGCGGTGGATCAATTGCAGGTGATGGTAGCGGAACTTCTGGAATAGCTCGTCGAACTCCGCCAAGGCTTCGGCTACGACGTAGGCATCACCGTGGTCGTAGGCTGAGTTGTAGACGCGCTCCACGGTCAGGCCGTGTTTCTCCAGGTAGTGTTTTCGGAACGACTCCCACAGGTGCGGATGCATCCGCAGGATGGTCCGGAAACCCGGCGATTCCTGCCCACTGCCGTTGCCCAGCGCCAGGCGGATCTCCTGATACTCCTTGGGCGACATGGTTTCGAGCAGCGCCAATTGGTCGGTCATCAGCTTCAGCGCCAGATGCACGCGTTTGAACAGGGTGAGGACGCGGTTGGTGTTCCCGGCCTGGAGATGATCGTCGATGTCCAGCAGGGTGTAGCCGATCAGCTTCATCCACAGTTCTTCGACCTGATGGACGAGTTGAAACTGCAGTTCGTCCTTATTGCAGAGTTGCTGGTAGTCCTTCTGGCAGCTCAGTAGCGCCTTGGTGTTGAGATAGAGTTCGTAATCCTTGTCGCCCTCACCTTGCATAAAGGCGTAGAAAAAGTCCCGGTCCATGAATGAGGCCTCCCCCAAGCACGCTAGCACAGGAAGCGCTATCGTTCGGCGGAGGCGCGGGGAATATTGGGGACGAAGTCGACGGCGTCGAAGCGCCGGTCAAGCCGAATCACGATGGACGGGTAGGTCAGCGCCTGCGTGACCATGGCTCCGGGCGGCGGGGGCTGGACGCGCCAATGGACTACTATGCGGGACGGCCTTCCCTGCTGGGATTCTTCCACCACCTTGGTCACGCGAACCGAGAACCCGCCGGTGGGCTTCAGCCCGGCGGAGATGGCGATCATCATCTGCCTGCGGAAGTCGATCTTGGGAGCCGGCGCCGGCGCAAGGATCGCCTTCCGCTCTTTCTCGTTGCTGATGACCCAGGCCGCCGGCTGCTCTTGTTCGGTGCGGACTTTGGCGGAGATCTCGGCGAATCGAACGATCTTTTCCTGTCCGGAAAGACCGGAGCACAGCGTCACCGCCAAAGCCAGAGCGAGTCTAGAAGATGCCAACGAATTCGCGCACGATGGTCCGGCCGTCCTTGCTCTTGTTGCTGGTGGCTTGGGCCGCAGACTTCAGCATGGTTTCGACCGTCACCGGCGATGCCCCGGTATTGCCCGACAAGTACAGCGCGCCGCCGCCGGCCCCGTGCGGAGAGGCCATGGACGTGCCTGACATCGTGGTGGTGCCGCCGCCGCGCCGGGTCGAGAGGATGCTCACGCCGGGAGCCCAGATATCGACGCAGTTGCCGTAGTTGCTCCAGGAGGCTTCCTTGTCGGTGCTGTCGGTGGCGGCCACGGTCATAATGCCGTTGTCGGTTCCAGCCCCGGCGCGCGCCGGGGAGGAGTTACAGGCGTTGGCGCCGCTGTTGCCGGCCGCCAGCGAGTAGAACACGCCGCTGTTCGCGGAAGCGATTACGGCGTTGTCCAGCGCCGTGCTGACACTGCCACCAAGACTCATGTTGGCAACTGCCGGCTTCACCGCGTTGGCGGTGACCCAGTCTACGCCCTTGATGACGCCAGAAGTGCTGCCGCTTCCGCTGCAGCTCAGGACCTTGACTCCCGTGAGCGGAGCACCGGGAGCGACTCCGACCACGTCCTGGGTATTGTCCTTGGCGGCCACGGTGCCGGCAACGTGCGTGCCATGTCCGTGACAATCCTTGTTCTGTCCGCCGGCGAAGTTGACGTGCCCGATCACGTTCAGATCGGCATGTCCGGTATCGATTCCGGTGTCGATGATGTAGGCACGGACGTTGCTGACAGCGCCCGCGCCGTTACCTGCCTGCGTGGAACTGACATCCGCGCCAACCTTGACGATGCCCCACGGCACGGTCTGGGCGTCAATGCTCATCACGCCATCCGGCTCGACGTAGTCGACGGCCGGGTCGTTCTCCAAAGCCTGGATCTGGCGCGCATTCAGGCGCGCCGAAAAGCCGCGC
>CAYPHP010000096.1:0-4453 GCA_964410045.1 uncultured Acidobacteriota bacterium
CGCGGGCGCCAGCACCAGATGGCGCTCGTTCCGGGCGCGCCCGGAAACCCGGATGCCAGGATCGCCGATGATATCCGGCTGGCCACCGAGGCGACGGTCGAACTGGCGAACTCCGCATTCTACTGTCTGCTGCTGCTGGCCAGCTTCCGCCACCTACTTCAGGTGGACCCCGGATTCAGGAGCGAAGGCGTTGTGACCGGCTCGATCAACGCGCCGCGTGTCCGCTACGCGGGTGACCCCGAGTTGCGGACCTTGCTGCAGCGTTCCCTGGACGCGGTCCGCAGCCTGCCCGGTGTCATCGCGGCGGGCGTCACCACCTCCATTCCCCTGGGTGGCAGTTACAGTGACAGCGTGATTCTGGCCGAAGGCTACCAGATGAAGCCCGGCGAGTCGCTGATTTCCCCGCGCAATGCCAGCGTCTCCCCAGGCTATTTCGAGGCCATGAACATCGCCTTGGTTCGCGGACGATTATTCGATGAGCGCGATACCGAGACCGCCCAACGCGCGATCATTGTCGATGAACGGTTAGCCCGGCGCTTCTGGCCGGACAAGGATCCCATCGGACGGCGCATGCACCTGCCGCAAAACGCCAACGACTTGATGATGACCGACGCCAACACCCGCTGGCTGCACGTGGTCGGCGTGGTGCGCTCGGTGCGATTGGAGGATCTGGCTGGAGACGGCAACTCTTCCGGCTTTTATTACTTCCCTTACGCTCAGAGCACCTCGCGGGGCTACACCTTCGCCGTGCGAACCAGTGGGGACACCGCGACGGTAGCCCGCTCGATCCGCGCGGAGATCGCCAAGATCGACGCGGAATTGGCGTTCTTCGATATCCGCACCATGGGGGAGCGAAGCGAGTTGTCGCTGGCGCCGCGCAAGACGTCGATGTTGCTCGCCCTGGGATTCGGCGCCCTGGCTTTGTTCCTTTGTGCCGTTGGGATCTACGGCGTGCTCGCCTACCTGGTGACACAGCGGCGCCGCGAGATTGGCATCCGTATGGCGCTCGGGAGCACCGGCGGCGGCATCGTCCGGTTGGTCTTGCGGGAGGGATTGGCGCTCGTGGGAATCGGTGTGATCCTGGGCGGCGTCGGCGCGTTTGCCTTGCGCAAGGCTGTCCAGAGCGAGGTGTACGGCGTCCAGCCCCTCGATCCTCTGGTGATCGGAGGCGTGCTGGCGGCCCTTGTTGTCATCGGTTTGACCGCCTGCGCCCTCCCGGCCCGCCGCGCGGCCCAGGTGGATCCGGTGACCGTGCTCAGCGAGTAGTAGCCCTCCAACATCCAATCCCACCAACCAACGGTCTACTCGCCCAATAGAACCCGTTAGTACTTAATTACTAGTATGCCGTGCTTGCCCCTCTGCGCCGGCTATGTCAATGTTTAACAGTCAGGTTTGGATAAATGGCAGACGTGTCCATTTCGGTGCCGCTAGTGGTGAGCGGAAAAAGTGCCGCCGGCGACGTTTTCCTGGAGCGCACTGCGACGCAATCCGTCAACCGGGCCGGCGCGCGGTTCCTGAGCCGCCAGCCGCTGGCTCCCGGGGACGCACTGCGTCTGCTACTTCCCGAGCATGACCGCTCGTTAGCGGTTCACGTGACCTCCGCCGGTCCGCGACGGGGTGATCAGCAGGAATTCACCCTGGCCGTGGACGCCGACGGCGCGCCGTTCTGGAGCATGCTCCATGTGGCCGCTCAATGCGTGGCTCCGTCCAAGCCGGCTGCCGCGCCAGATCCGGCGGAAGTCCAAACGCCCGACCGCGTCGCCGAACTGGTCCGGGAAGCCGTGGAAGAAGCGCTCGACCGGCGCATGGACCACGTGATGGACGACCTTGAGAAGCGTTATCCGGCGCAAGCTCCCGCCGCCGCGTCCGCCGCCGACCAGGTTGCCGGTCTGGAAGCGCGCATGACGGAGACCATGGAGCGGATGTGGCAGGAGTTGGGCCGCCGCTTTACCACCGCCGGCGTCACCTACGAGAAGCGCATGGACGAAATCGCCCAGGGCAAGTCCGCGGAATTCGAAGCCCGGCTGGGAGAACGGTTGGTGGCAGCATTGAAAGCGGCCACCGCAGATTTCGAATTACACGCCAGTTTCATCGCCGAAAAACTGCAACAGCGACGCTAGCGTTTCTTGCTTAACCGTGAACCAGAGGGAGCGTAAGCACAAAGGTCGCCCCCTGTCCGGGGGCGCATTCCACGCGGATCGTTCCGTTGTGATGGACGATGATCTTGTGCACCAGGGCCAGACCCAGGCCGGTGCCGGCGTCCTTGGTGGTGAAGAAAGGGATGAAGACGCGCTCCAGGTTTTCGGGTGCGATGCCCGGCCCGTCGTCCTGGAATTCCATGCGGACCACCGGCCCGTTCTTGCCGGTTTCCCGCCGCGCGCGGACCCGCAGGCGTCCGCGCCCGCCGGTCTCAATGATGGCTTCGCAGCCGTTCAACAGCAGGTTGGCGAAAGCCTTGCGCAGCAGCGTCGAGTCCACTTCGGTGACCGGGAATTCGCCTTCCATTTCCAGAGTCACTTCGGGAAACGCTCCGCGCTCCTTCACTTCCTTGAAACATTCTTCCACCAGCTCGCCGATGTGCACCGGGGCGGCCACCAGTTGCAGCGGACGCGAAAGGTTCAAGAAGTCGTTCACGATCCGCGCCAGGAAGCGGGTCTCGTTGTGGATCTTGCGGGCGAAGACCTTGCCTTCATCCGGCCCGACGATCTCGATCATCTGGGAATAACCGGAGATGGTGGCCAGGGAGTTCTTGAACTCATGGGCGATGCCCGCGGACATCTCGCCGAGCGCAGCCAGGTTTTCCTTGAGCCGGACCTGTTGCTGCAAGGCGTTGATCTCAGTGAGGTCGGTGAGCAGGCAGATGGCCCCGGCCACGTGACCGCGGGCTGCACGAATGGGAGAGAACCCCACGCCCAACACCAGGTTTTGTCCGTTGGGCGCTTGGTAGGTTAACTGCAGGCGGCGCACGGCGCGGCCCTGGCGAAGACACTCTTCCATGGCCACCACGCCCGCCGGCGGCTGGCTAGGACCCCGCCAATTCGGCCAGAACACGCCCCGGTAGTCGCGAGTCACCAGATTCGTCTGGCCCAGCACCGCTTGCGCCGCCGGATTGCATTCGGTGATCTGACCCTGCGAGTTGATCACCAGCAAGCCGGTCTCCATGTTCATCAGGATGGCCGCGGCCAGTTGCCCGCTTTCCGGAGAGTGCGGACGGTCCTCCCCGATCAAACGCTGGAGCTCGCTCCACAGGGCTTCCCACGAAGACCGCACCGCGGTGGTCTCCGCGCCGGGAGCGCCGGGAAGTTCTGCTGCGTTGATGTTCATGCCTTCGTTCCAGTATCTGGAGAGTTAGTCGTGGCGTCAAGGACGAAGCCCGGCGCGGTAACAAGCGTCTAACCCCTGCTATCCTGCTGAGATGAAAGTCCATTTCGGATTGGCTCTGGATTTCTGGAGCGCCACGCGTCCGCTCCCCAGCGTCTTGGAGGATTACGGCGCGCTGCTGGACCTGGCCGATGGTTACGGCTTTGATTCGGTGTGGGCGGGAGAAAACCGTCCGTCAGTGCCGCAGCCGGGACACCTGCCGTCGCCGCTATTAGCCTTGGCAGCGATGGCCGGTCGCACCCGCCTGCGCTTGGGAACTGGAGTCCTCCTGGCCCCGCTCTGGCATCCCCTACAATTGGCGTATGACTGCGCGGTTTTGGACCAGATCTCCGGTGGCCGCCTGATCCTGGGCGTTGGAGTAGGCGCGCCGTACTGGATGAAGCGTTACGGCTTCGCCCCGGAGCAAATGGCCTCGCGAATGGATGAGACGCTGCGAACGTTGAAGAAGGCATGGAATGGTGAAATCCAGCCGCCGCCGGTGCAGGCGGGAGGTCCGCCGATCTGGGTGGGCGGAAAGATCCGGCGATCCGCGGAACGCGCCGCGGAGTTGGGTGATGGCTGGTATGCCGCCACTCAATATCACCTGGGCGTGATCCGCAGGCAGGCGGCGATCTATCGGGAACGCTGGAGCGCTTTGGGACGTGACGCGTCGGCAGCCGTGGTGGCCATCAATCGCACCACCTTCGTCGCGGACACGGACGCCGAAGCCCGCCGCGAGGGCAAGCGCTATGTCGGGCACGTGCTCGACTCCTACCGGGCGGCGCGCGCTCTGACCGATGATCAGGGCAATCCTTATCCGCCGCAGGCCGACTTGTTCGAGACGCTGGGGGAGGAACACTATTTTTGCGGAAGCCCGGAGATTTGCGCGGCGAGTATCGCCAGGTACGTGGAAGCCGGCGTCAACCGGTTCCATCTGCGGGTCAGCATGGGCGACATGCCAATGGAACTGGCCCAGCGGACTGTGCGTCTGGTGGGCGAGAAAGTCCTGCCGAAGTTTCGTTGAAACCACAGATGAACTTATCCGTGTTCATCTGTGGTTGAATAGCATCCCATGGTTCGCGCACTTTGCCTG
>CAYPHP010000096.1:4553-9320 GCA_964410045.1 uncultured Acidobacteriota bacterium
TTATCCGTGTTCATCTGTGGTTGAATAGCATCCCATGGTTCGCGCACTTTGCCTGCTGCTGCTCATGGTTTCGCCCCTGTGGGGCGCGGCCAAGTACCCGGGAAAAACCTGGAAACATCAGCGGCCGGCGGGGTGGTCGGCGGAAAAGCTAGCCGCCGCGCGGGTCTACACTGCCACCATCAAGACCGCCGCGGTGATGATCGTTCAGAACGGCGCGGTGGTGGACGAGTGGGGCGAGACGGCCCGCAAGTTCAACTGCCACTCCATGCGCAAGAGCCTGCTCAGCGCGATGTACGGGATCCACGTGCGCGCCGGCCGCATCAACCTGGCGAAGACCATGGCCGACTTGGGCATCGACGACAATGCCCCGCTGACCGCGGTCGAGAAGACGGCCACGGTCCACGACCTGATCAAGGCGCGCTCCGGCATCTATCATGCCGCGCTTTACGAAACGCCGGGGATGACCGCCGGCAAGCCGCCCCGCAACAGCCACGCTCCCGGCACGTTCTGGCACTACAACAATTGGGACTTCAACGCTCTGGGCACGATCTTCGAGCAGGAAACCAAGACCAGGATCTTTGAGGAATTCAAGAAGCGCTTCGCCGATCCGCTGGAGATGCAGGACTTTCAGGTGACCGACGGTGAGTACTTCCGCGGCGCGCAGTCGATCCATCCGGCTTATCCGTTCCGGATGACGGCGCGCGACCTGGCCCGCTTCGGCTACCTGTTCCTGAACAACGGCAAATGGAAGAAGCGCCAGATCGTCCCTGCCGATTGGGTGGCGGAAAGCACGCGGTCCTATTCCGACGCCGGCCGCGGGGTGGGTTACGGCTACATGTGGTGGACGCAGCCCGAGGGCTACTCGGCGCGCGGCGCAGGCGGACATTACGTGGTCGTGATGCCCGCGCGCGGCCTGGTGGTGGTCCACCGGGTGAACACCGACGTCAGCGGCAACCAGGTGACCGACACGCAGTTCAATCAACTGCTGAAGCTGATCATTGAAGCTGCGCCTAGCGCTTCCGCCAGCCGTGCACCGGCCCGCCGTGGAAGAACTTCTCCGGGGTCATGACCCCGTCGCGCTTGAAGACCGTGCCATCCTTCATCACGAATCGCACATCGCGTAGGGCGTCGATGTTCTCGAGCGGGTTGCCGCGGACGGCGATGATATCGGCGGGGAGGCCCGCCCTGATCGGCCCGCGCTGCGACGCGATGTCCGAGACTTCGTAGCCGTTGATGGTCATGATCTTCAGGATTTCCGGCGCGGCAATGCCGGCCGCCTTCCAGCTTTCCAGGAAGTTGATCACGACTTCCCCACGGGTCATGCCAGGCACGTAATAGTCGGCGTCGGTGGAGAAGGCCATCTTGACGCCGTGCTTGTGAGCGCTCTTCATGCCCGCCACGGTGCGCTCGAACGCTTCCTTGCTTCCGCGATACGGCGTGAAAGGCGTCTCCGTTCCCACGCGCCAGATGCCCTTCTGAGCCATGCGGCGATGATGCTCGTCGGTGAGCGCGCGGGAATGCTCGATCGACCAGATCCCCGCTTCGATGGCGCGGTCGGCCCCTTCGGGAGTCTGCACGTGGCCGGCCACCTTCATCCCGCTCTTGGCCGCTTCGTTGATGAACAGCTTCATCTCGTCCACGGTGTAGCCGTAGGACTTGGCGTCCACCATGATCTTGATGACCTTGGCGCCGTAGAGAATGTTCTTGCGCACCGCCTTGACGATCTCGTCGGGCGTGTCGGCGTCAAGGTACTCTGGATACACCAGGCTCTCGCGCTCGGGCACGGGAAAGAACTGGCCGCCCATCCCGCCGATGATGATTCCGGAGTTGATGATCGTCGGCCCGGGAATCCAGCCCTGCTCGATGGCCACACGCAGCGCGGTGTCGGCGAAGTTCGCGGCATTGCCCAGGTCGCGGACCACGGTGAATCCGGAGTTCAGCATCTGCATGCCGTTTGACGCAGCCTGGATTGCCCGGATCGCCGTCGAGTCGAGGACGGAGGTCAGGTAGTAAACGTCATTTTCGGGATCCTTCTTGTAAGTCAGTGCCAGGTGATTGTGCGCGTCGACGAGTCCGGGCAGCACCGAGAGTTGGGAGAGATCGATGACCTCCGCACCCGCCGGGACGGTCGTGCCGATGGACCGGATTCTCCCCGCCTCGACTACGATCACCTGGTTGACTTCGGCGCGGCCGGTGGCTGGATCAATCAGCCGGCCAGCTTTGATGGCCGTCACTTGGGCCGCAAGGGGGATACAGAGGAGCAGCAGAAGAATTCTTCGCATAGTCATCCTTTCGGTCCTGGAGTGCGGCGGCTTGCCGCCGCATGCGGTGGCAAGCCACCGCACTCCAAGGTTTACTTCGCATCCCTCCAGTTCGGGCCAACTCCTACTTCCACTAGTAGCGGCACAGACAGCGGCATCGCGCCCTCCATCGTGCTCTTAGTCAGGCGCTTGACCTCGTCAACTTCACTCTCCGGCGCCTCCAGCACCAGTTCGTCGTGGACCTGCAGCAGAAGCTGGGCTGCAAAACCGCGCCGCCGCAACTCGGCGTGGAGCTGGATCATGGCCAGCTTGATCAGGTCGGCGGCCGAGCCTTGCAGCGGCGTGTTGATCGCCGTGCGCTCGGCGAAGCCGCGCAGGTTGGGGTTCCGGCTGGTCAGGTCGGGGATCGGGCGTCGGCGACCCGAGATCGTCTTGACCACCCCGGTCTTGCGGACTTCTTCGAGGCAGTCCTCGATGTACTTCTTCACGCCCGAATAACGCTCGAAGTAGTTGTCGATGAAGGTCTGTGCTTCGACCTTCCCGATCCCCAATTGTTGGGCCAGGCCAAACGAGCTCAGGCCGTAGACGATGCCGAAGTTGATCACCTTCGCGCTACGGCGATGCTCAGACGTCTGCATCAGCGGCGGCACGCCGAAAACCAGCTCGGCGGTCCGTGAGTGAATGTCTTCGCCGCGGCGGAAGGCGTCGCGCAGCGTCTTGTCGCCGGAAAGATGGGCCAGCAGCCGCAGCTCGATCTGTGAGTAGTCTGCGGAAAGCACCTTCCAGCCCGGCCGCGCGATAAATGCCGCACGGATCTGACGGCCCAGTTCCGTGCGGATGGGAATGTTCTGCAAGTTCGGATCGCGCGAGGACAGCCGTCCGGTGGCTGTGCTGGCTTGATCGAGACTGGTCCGCAGCCTCCCGTCCGCACCGGCCATGCCCGGGAGCGCGTCCATGTAAGTGCCGCGAAGCTTGGTGAGCTGGCGATATTCGAGCACTTTGCGCGGCACGTCGAAGCTCTGGGCGAGTTCTTCAAGCACGTCGGCGGCGGTGGAATGGACTTTGCCTTTGGCGTACTTGCGCGGCGCGGGAAGATTCATCTTCTCGAACAGGATGTGCGCGAGCTGCTGCGGCGAGTTGATGTTGAATTCCGTGCCCGCCAGCTTGTGGATCTCGGCCGTTAGCGCGTCGATCTGCGCGCTCACCTCGGCGGAGAGCCGGTGAAGTTGCTCGGAGTCGAGCAGCACGCCGACGGTTTCCATGTCCGCCAGCACTGGGACCAACGGCAAATCCAGGTCGCGGTACACGCTGGTCAGCTTGGCGTCTTCCACCTTGGCCACCAGGCGCTCCGCCATCTGGCCGAGCACGTCGGCATGCTCGGAAAGCTCCGGCGACAGGCGCGCTTCGAAGTGGCGTTCGGCCAGTTTTTCCAGGTCGTAGCCGGACTCGGTGGGATCGAGCAGGTAGGCGTAGAGCAACGTGTCGTGCTGCACGCCGCGCAACTCGATGCCGTGACGGCGCAGCCGCAGCGTCGCCGTCTTCGCGTCGTGCACAGACTTGGGTCGCTGGAGATCTTCGAGGAACGCGCGGACCTCATGCAGCCGGGTTGCCGGCAGGGTCCGCGCCACGCCGGGCTTGGGAGACAGCGCCAACAGTGCTTCCGCGTCGTACGCTGCAACGGCAACGGCCACCGGAGTGGTTTCGAACTCCGAGACCCAGACCTCGCAGGGAGCGTCGAGGACGGCGTAATCCTTTACGCCGGCCTCCAGCGTCGGAAGGTAGTCTTTGAGCAGGCTGTGCAGTTCCAGCTCCTGATAGAGCTGCCGCAACGCCGCACGGTCGGGCTCCTGGCGGCGAAGTTTTTCTCTCTCCAGCGGAATCGGCGCGTCGGTGATCAGCGTGACCAGCTTCTTGCTCTGCAGAATCTGCTCGCGATGGTTCTGGAGCGCTTCGCGATACGTCTTGCGCTCGACCTCGGCGGCGTGTTCCAGGGCGGCTTCCACCGTGCCGAATCGCTGGATCAAGTCGCGCGCGCCTTTCTCGCCGATGCCCGGCGCGCCGGGGACGTTGTCGATGGCGTCGCCGCGCAACGCCATCACGTCGACCACCTGCTCCGGCTTCACGCCCATCGTCTTGATCACCTGCTCAGTATCGAAGACCAGGTTCTTCATGGGATCGAAGATGGTGATGTTCGGGCGCACGAGCTGGCGCATGTCCTTGTCGCCGGTAACGATGGTCACTTCGAGGCCGGCCTTTTCACCGGTGACGGCCAGGGTCGCGATGATGTCGTCGGCTTCGAGGCCCGGCTTCCCTACTTTCGGGATGCGCATCGCGTCCATCAACCGGTGGATGTAGGGGAGTTGCTGGGCCAGATCGTCGGGCATGGCCGCGCGGTTCGCCTTGTAGTCGGCGAACAGGTCATCGCGGAAAGTCTTTTCTGACGTGTCCAATGCCGCGGCAAAGTATTCCGGCTCCTGATCCTCCAGCAGCTTGCGGACCATGTTGT
>CAYPHP010000097.1:0-9313 GCA_964410045.1 uncultured Acidobacteriota bacterium
CATTCTCACCGACATCGGGGCGATGGTCAGCGGCAGCCTGGGTCTGGCGCCCAGCGCCAACTTGAATCCGGAGCGCAAGTTTCCCTCGATGTTTGAGCCGGTTCACGGCTCTGCGCCGGACATCGCCGGGAAAGGCGTGGCCAATCCGCTGGCGGCGATCCTCTCCGGCGCGATGATGCTCGATTTCCTTGGGAACAAAAAGGCAGCCACAGCGATCAATGCAGCGGTGCGCACTGTACTGGCGGAGGGCCGGGCTCTCACGCGAGATCTCGGGGGGAGTGCGTCGACAGAGGAGTGTGCTGAAAGAGTGATCCACGGATTACACGGATTACACGGATGATGCACGAAGAGCTTACCCACAGGATCATCGGTGCGGCGATGGAAGTGCATCGAACACTCGGATGCGGGTTCTTGGAGGCAGTGTATCAGGAGGCGTTGGAGATTGAGCTAAGGGCCCAGGGAATCTCATTCGTAGCTCAACCGGAGACGGAGATTCACTATAAGGACAGTGTTCTCAAGCACAGATACAAGCCTGACTTTATGATTGAGGGAATCGTAATCGTAGAGATCAAAGCTGAGAGTCAACTTACGGACTCGGACACAGCGCAAGTCTTGAACTACTTGAGGGCGACCGGCCGCAACGTCGCCCTGCTTATCAACTTCGGAGCGAAATCCCTTCAGTGGAAGCGGTTGGTTTTCTGAATCCGTGCAATCCGTGTAATCCGTGGATTATTCGTATCTAAGCGCTACCATAGGATCAACCCGGGTCGCCCGTCGCGCGGGCCAGTAGCCCGCCAGCAAGCCGACGAGCGCCAGCAATATGGCACCTGCGGCAAACGTGATGGGATCGGACGCGTTCACACCTACCAGGAGGGCCGAAAGCCAACGCGTGGCCACGAAAGCTCCGACAGCTCCGGCGGCCAATCCTACCAGCACCAGGCGCATGCCTTCGCCAACCACCAGCCCGAAGACGTCTCTGGGGCGCGCGCCCATGGCCATGCGGATTCCAATCTCTCGCGTCCGCTGGCTGACCGAGTAAGCCAGCACGCCGTACAAGCCCAGCGCCGCCAGCAGTACCGCGAGTCCACCCATGATCCCGAGCAGCACCGAAGCGATCCGGTAGACAAAGAACGCCGCGCCAGTGAATTCCTTTAGCGGGATGGTGACCAGGGTCACGTTGGGATCAAGGGCCCGGACTTCGTCGCGCACCACGCCGGCCAAGCGGTTCGGATCGCCCGCCGTCCGGAGATGGATCACCACGCCGGTGTCGGGATAGAACACGCGGCCTAGAGGCATGTAGAAGTAGGGTTGCGGGCTTTCGTTGACGCTTTGGTATTTGATGTCTTTGGCCACGCCGACGATCTTCCACTCCAAACGCCAGGTGCGTAGGGTGTGTCCCAGCGGATCGCGTCCCGGGAGGAACCGGCGAGCGAAAGTTTCGTTGACGATTACGGACGGCGGAGCGTCGTTCTGTTCGTCTTTTTCCTGAAAATCGCGCCCGGCCACCAGGGGAATGCGCATCAGGGCGAAGTATCCGGACGAGACCAGATTCCGGTAGATCTTCATGTTCTCGCCGGGGCGCGGCTGATAGCCCTGCACGTGCAGGTCTTCCCAGGAGCCAGGGTCCAAGCCCAAGGGGATCATTTCGGCGTAACAGGTTTCTTCCACACCAGGGGCTGTGCGCAGACGGTCCCGCAGGCGGCGCAGAAAGTCCAGCCCTGGCTCTCGCTCGTAGCCGCTGATGCCCAGTTGCAGGCCGGCGAGCATCACGCCGTCGCGACTGAACCCAGGGTCGATCTTGCGCGCGTTGCGAAAACTCTGCACCAGCAAACCGGCGCCGATCAGGGCGATGAGCGCCAAAGCGACTTCCGAGACCACCAACAGGCCGCGAATCCGATGCGCTCCGGATCCGCCGGTGCTGCTCCGGCTGCCATCTTTGAGCGCCTCGATCAAGCCGGGGCGGGTAGCCTGCAGGGCAGGCACCATGCCGAAGAGCACCCCGGCCAACAACGACAAGATCACCAGGAAGCCGATCACCGGGCCGTTAAGTCCGGTGGTCAGCACGATGGGCAGGTCAGTGGCTGGGATGAAGAAGGCGATTCCGTTCACCATCCACGACGCGATCAGGACGCCGGCTGCTCCGCCGAGCGCGGCCAGCACCAGGCTCTCTACCAGCAACTGGCGGACGATCCGAGCGCGGCTGGCGCCCATCGCCAGGCGCACGCCAATCTCTTTCGTGCGCGTAGTGGCCCGGGCCAGCAACAGATTGGCCACGTTCCCGCAGACGATCAGCAGCACCAGCCCCGCCACGCCCATCAGAATGAACAGCAGCGTGGACAGCCGGCTCTGCGCCCCGTAGGGCGCCTTCCACACCGGCAACAGGCGCGCTCCAATCCCCTGGTTCGTATTCGGGTAGGACTTTTGAAGCTGGGCTGCGATGCCGTCGATTTCCGCCTGGGCTTGATCGATGCTGACACCGGGCTTCAGGCGGGCCAGGATATGAAACGGCCGGTTCGGGCGCTGGGCGAGCCAGTTTCCGCTGCGCGAGAGCGACCGCTGCATGGTCACCGGGACATAAACGTCGAATGACAATCCGCCCGTGGTCCCGTGGAATTCCGGAGGCGCCACGCCGATCACGGTGAAGTCCAGCATGTTCAGTTTGATGCTTCGGCCCAGGACTCCACGGTCGGCCGAGAACCGGTTCTGCCATAGGCGGTAGCTGAGCACAGCCACGGGAAAGGCGTCAGGTTTCTCGGTCTGCTCCTCAGGCAAGAAGAAGCGCCCGAGCGCCGGCTTGACGCCGAGCACATCGAAGTAGTTGCCGGACACCATGTACGCCCAGACGCGCTCGGAGCGCGCTTGCTCACCCACGGCGTCGCCGAGAGTGAAGATGCGCTCCTTGAAGATCACCAAGCCGTCCAGGAGTTTGGCGTTGTCGCGGTAGTCGCGGTAGTCGGGGTACGACGAATCGATGAAGCGCCCGTTCGGCGTCACCGTTTCGAGCCCGATCACGCGGGAACTGTCCGTGATCCCCGGAATGGGATTCACCAGGATTCCCTGAATCCAACTGAAGACGGTGACGTTCGCTCCCAAGCCGAGAGCCACGGAGAGAACCGCCACGGCAGCGAAGCCGGGGTTCTTGTGGAGCATGCGCAGCGCGTAACGGAGATCCTCGACCATCAGGTCCAGGATAGGGCAATCCTGTCGCCAGAGTTAAGTGATTCAAGTCATTGGCAATAACTGGGGATCAAGTGGCCAGACGTGGGATGCATTGTCCGCTTCCGGACAGTCCGTGCGGATTGCGGAATCCGGAGTCCGGATTACTCGTATCTCAGCGCCACCATCGGGTCTACGCGCGTCGCCCGCCGCGCCGGCAGGTAACTCGCCAGCAGCGCGACTGCGGCGACCACCACGGCCACAGCCGCTGAAGTGGCTAGGTCCGTCGGGCGTACTTCGTAGAGCAGCGTCGAGAGGAAGCGGGTCAGCGCCAACGAAGCGGCAAGACCGGCGGCCAATCCGCCGCCAACTAGGATCAGGCCTTGCCGGAGGACCATCCCCAGCACGTCGCGGCGCTTCGCTCCCAGCGCCATGCGGATGCCGACCTCGCGGGTGCGCATGCTGACGGCGTAGGAAGTCACGCCGTAGATGCCAATCGCCGCCAGCACCAGCGCCAGCGCGCCGAACAGCCCCAGCAGCGTGAGCGTGAAGGACCGCTCGGCCAAGTTGGCACGCACGTAGGTCTCCAGCGGCTCAACGTCGAAGATCGGCTGGGTCTTGTCCACGGATAGAAAAGCTTCGCGGACCGCCGTCACCACGCCCCGCGGATCGCCGGCGGTGCGAACCACCATGTTGAAGCTGAACGACTGGTTCTGAGCCAGCGGAACGTAGACCTCCATCCTGGACGGCTGATCCAGCCCGTACTGGCGAATGTCTCCGGTGATCCCCACAATGGTGGCCCAGGGCCGGTCATCCTGGCGCCTGCCGAACTGGATCTGCCTGCCGATCGGATCTTCGCCGGGAAACTGCGAGCGCGCGCAGGACTCGCTGATCAGGGCGACGCGTGCAGCATCGGGGCCGTCTTGCGCGGTGAAGGCTCGTCCGCGTTTGAGCGGGATGCGCATCACCCGGAAATAATCGGGCGTGACGGAATAAGCGTCGGCGCTGGGCGCCTCAGACGTGTTCTGCAAACGCCGGTCGCGGATGTGAAGGCTGCGGCGGTCGAAGCTGGCCAGCGGCAGCGTCGAGACCATGGCCACACTGTCCACGCCCGGTGTCGCGCGCAGCCGCCCCATCACCTGGTCGTAATAGTTGCGCTCCACTTCGGGCGTTTGATAACGCGCTCCATACAAATAGGTGGAGAGCGTCAGCACGTTGTGGGGATTGTAGCCGGGGTCCACATTCATCAGCCGCAGGAAGCTTTTGCCCAGCAATCCCGCACCTACAACGAGCACGAAAGCCAGGGCCACTTCGGTAACCACCAGCAGGTCGCGCAGGCCGTGGCTCGAACGGCCTTCGGTAGACTTCGCGGCGTCCTTCAAGGCCTCGTTCAGATCCACACGAGAAGCGCGCAGCGCCGGCGCCAACCCAAAGAGCAAACCCGTCAGCAGACTCATCGCCAGGCCGAAGAGCAATACCGGAGCATCCATACGGATCTCGCTGACGCGGGGGATCTCCTGCGGGCCGGCGGCGGACAATGCCGACGTGCCAACGGCGGCCAGTAACACACCTGCGGCGCCTCCGGCCAAGGCTAGCAGCAAACTTTCGGTCAGCAACTGGCGGACCAGTCGGTGCTGTCCGGCGCCGAGCGCGGCGCGGACCGCGATCTCGCGGCTGCGTCCGCTGGCGCGAGCAAGCAGCAGATTGGCCACGTTGCCGCAGGCGATCAGCAACACCAGCCCCACCGCGCCCAGCAGCACCCACAACGCCGTGCTCACGCGGCCCACAAGCTGATCGCGCATGGGCACGACGGTCGCCCGGATACTGTCGGCATAGGACGTCGGGTTCTCGCGCTTCAGGGCCTGCAGGATGGTGTTCAGTTCCGCGCTTGCTTCACCCATCGGCACGCCGGGCTTCAAGCGGCCCAGCAAGCGCAAGTGCCGGCAGCCGCGGCAGGCGTTGCTCACTCCCAGACCGTAACCGAGTGGGGTGTACATTTCCGCCTTGTTCTCGAAGTTCGGCAGCAACGGGCGGAAATGTTGTGGCAGAACGCCGATCACTTTGAACGAAGACTCGTTCATCCGAACGGTCCGTCCGACAACCGCGGGATCGGCGCCGAAGCGGCGCACCCATAGGGCGTGGCTCAGGATCAACTGGTTGCTGCGATCCGGCTGATCCTCCTCTTTCAGGAAACTGCGTCCGTGAAGCATGGGCACGCCCAAGGCGTCGAAGAAGTCGTGACTCACGCGCATCCCCTGCACCAACTCCGGCGTCTCCTGCTCGATCAAGGCGGCGGACCACCAGCGGTAGAGCGACAGGTTTTCGAACGAGCGGCTTCGCTCTCGCCAGTCGTGCGTAGTCGTGAAGTCCACGGTGATGTTGTTGGCTTCATTGTTGTTGCCCAGCGCGATATGGACCAGCCGCTCTGGCTGGCGGTACGGCAATTGCTCCAGCAGCACAGCTTTCACCACGCTGAAGATGGCGGTGTTGGCGCCGATGCCCAGGGCCAACGACAGCACCGCGACGGCAGTGAACCCGGGGTTCTTGGCCAGCATGCGGATGGCGAATTTCAGGTCAGACGGCATCGAGGCTCCTTATTCGTACCTCAGCGCGACCATGGGGTGGACCTGCGAGGCGCGGCGGGCAGGCAGGAAACCCGCGATTGCCGCGACCAAGGCCATCAGCGCGGCGGCCCCGGCGATGGTGGGAATGTCGGTGCTGTTCAAGCCAAACAGCATCGCGGCCACCTGGCTGGACGCCAGCTTGGCGATCGCCCACGCCACGGGAACACCGAGCGTCACGCCGATTCCGACCAACAACAACGTCTCGCGCAGGACCATGCGCAGAATGTTTCCGCGCTGGGCCCCGAGGGCCATGCGGATGCCGATCTCGCCGGTCCGCCGCAAGACCGCGTAAGACAGGATGCCGTAGAGACCCACGCAGGCCAGCAGCAGGGCCAGCACGCTGAAGAACGTGGTCAGCTTGGCGAACAGGCGCTCCTGCAGCAGCAGTTCGTCGATCTGCTCGGTCTGGGTCTTGACGTCGAAAAGCGGGATGCGCTTGTCGAGCGAGTCGACAACGGCGCGGGCCGCGGGAATCACGGCCTTAGGATCTCCGGAGGTGCGGATCTCGAAATTCATCGAGCCGATCCCCTCCAGGTCCTGGCGCACGGGCAGGTACAGGATCGCGGGCTGGTCTCGGCGGAGGTTGTTGTAGCGGGCGTCCTTGACCACGCCGACGATCTCGATGCTCGGGTTCTTTCCTTCGCGCCTGCTGAACGTGAAGGTCCGCCCAACCGGCTGTTCGCCCGGGAAAAACTTCCGCACGAAGCTCTGGTTGACGATGGCCACCTTGGGCCGGTTCTCATCGTCTTGCGGGTCGAGACCGCGGCCCAGCAGCAGGGGAATGCGCATGGTGTCGAAGAATGACGGGCTGACATGCAGCACCGCGACCGATGGCGTCTTGCCGTCCGGCGCGGAGTAACCCGGCACCAGAATTCCGCTGGAACGCATCCCGCCGCTCAACAGCCGGTGCGCGGACATGGTCGCTGAGGTCACGCCCGGCAGGCTCTGCAGGCCCCGCTCCACTTGACTGTAGAAGTCTCCCAGACGGATTCCCTTGTATCCCGCCTGCGGCGCGTTCACTCCGAACAGCAGCAGATTGTTGCGATCGAAGCCGATGTCCATCGTGCTCAAGTTGACCAGGGTGCGCACGAAGAGTCCTGCGCCGAACAGGAGAACCAGCGACAACGCCACTTGGGCGACCACCAGCGTCTTGCTCAGACCCAGCCGCAGGCGGCCGCCGCCGGTTCCTGTGGCGCTTTTGAGCGCCGGTGTCAGGTCCACGCGCGTGGTCCGGAAGGCGGGGGCCAGCCCGAACAGCAACCCTGTGAGCAAGCATGCCCCCGCGGTGAATGCCAGCACGTTCAGGTCGGGAGTGAGGTTGAGAACCACCGGATTGTTTCCACGCTGCATCATCGCAACCAGCAGACGGCTGCCCCACTGGGCCAGGACGAGTCCGGCCAGCCCGCCCAGGGCCGCCAGCAGCAGGCTCTCGGTCAGCAACTGGGCGACCAGGCGCGCACGGCTGGCGCCCAATGAAAGGCGGACCGCGATTTCCTTCTGCCGCGCCGCGGCACGCGCCAGCAGCAAGTTGGCCACGTTGGCACAGGCAATCAGCAGCACCACGCCCACCACACTCATCAAGATGAAGAGCGGCTGCGAGAACTGGCGGCGCAGAGAATCCAGTCCCTGCCCTCCCGACACGATCTGGAGACTCGGCTTGACCACCGGCTTCCCCGGCGTGAAGACCACGCCTTCGGTCACGCTTTGCTGGAAGATGACGTCCAGGCCTGAGCGGGCCTGCTCGACGGTGACGCCCGGCTTGAGACGGCCCATCATCAGCAGCCACCAGTTGGTGGGAGTGGTGAACAGCGCGGTTCCCCGCTCGGGCGCCACCTGCGGTTGCGCGGCCAGAGGTATGGACACTTCGATCGCCGCGCCGGGACTGAGGCCGAAAAACTCCGGCGGGGTCACGCCGGCGATGGTGAAGGCTGCGCCATTGATGGTCACCAGCTTCCCGGCGACCGCGCGATCGCCGCCGAATCGCCGTTGCCAGAGTCCGTGACTGATCACCGCCACGGGAGCCGCTCCGGGCCGGTCGTCGTCCATCGTGAGGAGGCGTCCTACGAACGGTGTCAATCCCAGGGACGAGAAGTAATCACCGGAGACCAATTGGCCCTGAGCCAGTCCGGCCTCTCCCTGGACCATTACGTTTACCCGGCCCAGGGTGGCGAAGCCCAGCATTCCGGAAAACACCTGGTTGCGAAAGCGGAACTCCTCGAAGGTCCGGTAGGAGAGCGAGGTGCCCACCATACCGCCTCCCTCCGGCCAACTGCTCCCATTCATCGAAGTGGCGTAGGGCTCCGGCCAGGCCTTGGCCGCCCAACGGAGGTTCACCAGTTCCTGCGGGTTCTGTACCGGAAGCGATTTCAGCAGGACCGCGTCAATCAGCGTGAAGATGGCGGTGTTGGCCCCGATGCCCAGCGCCAGCGAAAGCGCCGCGACCACGGTGAATCCGGGACTCCGGACCAGCATCCTGAGACCGTAGCGGATGTCCTGAAGCAGCGTGGCGAGCATAGGCAGACCCCTCCCTGCCCGGATTAGACGAGGAGGAAGGCGGAAGGTTGCTTGAAAATTACTTCGGAGCGAACTCGCTCCGATGGCGACTGTAGATGAAATAAATGGTCAGACCGATCGCCAGCCAAACGAAGAAGCGCAGCCACGTGATCAGGGTCAAGCTGGTCATCAGCACCAGGCAGCACACGATGGAGAGCCACGGGGCCAGCGGTGAAAACGGAACGCGGAACGAACGCGGCCGGTCGGGCTGGGTCTTGCGCAGAATCAAGACGCCGGCGGAAACCAGGATGAACGCAAACAGCGTCCCGATGTTGCACAAGTCCGCGGCGTCGGCGATTCCCCAGATTCCCGAGGGCAGAGCCACAGCCACGCCGGCGATCCAGGTGCTGACGTGCGGCGTCTCGAAGCGCGGATGGACTGCGCCGAAATACGTCGGAAGCAGGCGGTCGCGGGCCATCGCGAACCAGATCCGCGCTTGCCCAAGCTGCCAGCACAAAAGCGTCGAGACCATGCCGATCAGGGCTCCAGCGACAATCGTCCGCTGCACCCAGATGTTGGTGTTGATGGACTTCATGGCGTTGGCCACTGCCGCCTCGTTCCCGAGCTTCGACCAATGCTCCATGCCGGTGAGAACCAGCGACACGGACACATAGAAGAACGTGCAAATGATCAGCGAGGCGAAGATGCCGAAGGGTAGGTCCTTTTGCGGATTCTTACACTCCTCGGCCGCCGTGGAGACCGCGTCGAATCCGATGTAGGTGAAGAAGACAATCGCCGCGCCGGTGAGCAGGCTGGGGAATCCGTGCGGAACAAACGGCTTCCAGTTGGCGGTCAGGTAATAGCCCTGGAACTCCCGCTCGGCATGGTTCTGGAAGAATTTTTCCTGGGCATAGGCGACCGACGCCCGCACCGCGACCGTCTTCCCGATGCGCCGGTTGACGTCAAACTCGACCCGCCAGGATTCGTTGGAGCCGAAAATCAGGTTCATCCGCTCGAAATCCCGGTAACCCGCCTGCTTG
>CAYPHP010000098.1:0-9312 GCA_964410045.1 uncultured Acidobacteriota bacterium
GTGACGATGAAAACCGAGTTGCGCGGTCAGGCAGAACGCGCAGTCCACGGCGCAGCCGACTTGGGTGGAGAGGCAGATGGTATCGCGCGGGCCGGCGCTGCTGATGGTCCCGTCTTCCGGCATCAGCACCGTTTCCACGCTCTGCCCGTCGACCAGACGCAGCAGGTAGCGGACGGTCCCGTCGGCGGCGCGATACTGGCGATGGATCTCCGGCCAACCCGCCACGCATTCCGCCGCCAGCTTTTCACGCAGCGGTGCGGGCAACGTGCGAATAGCCGACAGGTTGTGGACGCGCTGCCGGTAGAGGGCTTCGTAGATCTGTCGCCCTCGCCAAGCCGGCTGGCCCCACTGCGTCAGCAACTCCTGCAATTCGGCGGCGGTTTTGCCCAGAAGGGTGATCATCGCTATTCGCTACCAGCTCTCAGCTTAGCTGAGATGAGGTTGGGCTTACAGCTGATAGCTGAAAGCTGACAGCTCCCGCCCCGTGATAGACTGAGAGTGTTCTCTGCGCCACATTCTTCGGCTGCGAACGGACTCCTGATGACTAAAAGAGAAGTTCGCAATATCCGAAAGCAAGTCCTCCCCAACGGCCTTCGGGTGATCACCGAAACCATGCCCCACGTGCGCTCGATCTCCGTGGGGATCTGGATCAATAGCGGTTCCCGCCGGGAGACTCCGGAGATCAACGGCATCACTCACTTCATCGAGCACATGGTCTTCAAGGGGACCACCACGCGCTCGGCGGAGGATATTGCCCGGTCGGTGGATTCCATCGGCGGGCACCTGGACGCCTTCACCGCCAAGGAGTGTGTCTGTTACAACACCAAGGTGCTCGACGAGCACCTGCCGGTGGCCATGGACGTGATCAGCGACCTGGTGCTCAATCCGCGCTTCCACGAGGAAGACATCACCAAGGAACGCGGTGTGGTCCTCGAAGAGTTGAAGATGGATGAGGACAACCCCGACCACCTGGTCCACGAGATCTTTACCCAGCACTTCTGGAGAGATCATCCGCTGGGCAAGCCGATCCTGGGGACCAAGGAGACCATCAAGCGTTTGGGCCGCGCGCAGATCTTGGACTACTACGCGCGCTGCTATGAGCCGCGCAACATGATGGTCACCGCGGCGGGCAACCTGGATCACACCCAACTGAGGGACTTGGTGGAGGCCGCGTTCGGCAGTCTGCGCCCGCGTGATCCGGAGCCGCCCGGTCCGGTCCCGACCACCGACGCGCACATCATCCTGCGCAACAAGAAGAGCCTGGAGCAGGTGCACATGTGTTTGGGCGTGCCCTCGTATCCGCTTTCGCACGAGCGCCGCTACGCCTGCTACGTCATGAACACGCTGCTGGGAGGGGGAATGAGTTCCCGCCTCTTCCAGAACATCCGCGAGAAGGAAGGCTTGGCCTACGCCGTTTTTTCCGAACTCAGCCCGTGCAGCGACACGGGATGCCTGTCGGTGTATGCCGGCACGTCGCTCGAATCGGCCGCCCGCGTGGTGGAATATGTGTTGCACGAGTTCCGGGATCTCAAGACCAACCCGTTACCGCCTGAAGAACTGCGCCGCGCCAAGGACCACCTCAAGGGCAGCCTGATGCTCTCGCTCGAATCCACCACCAGCCGGATGTCCAACCTGGCCCGCCAGGAGATGTACTTCGGACGGTTCTTTACCCTGGACGAGATCATCAAACGCATTGAAGAAGTGACCGCCGAAGACGTGATGGCAGTTGCCAAAGACTTTTTTCACGCTCAAAATGTTGCCTTGACCGTGCTGGGCAACCTGGACGGGCTGAAAGTTACCCGCAACCAATTGGTCTGCTGAGCCGGGCAAGGGGAGGCCGGGCTGAGCTTACGGATCGCAGTGCTGGGCAGCGGCAGCAGCGGCAATGCCACACTCGTGGCCACCGAGCGCACACGGGTGCTGGTGGATGCCGGGCTCAGCCGCCGCGAACTAGCCCGACGCTTGAAGGTTCTCGGCGAGTCTGCCGCGGACCTGGACGCCGTCCTGGTCACCCACGAGCACACCGACCACATCGGAGGCCTGGCTACTCTCGCCTCAACGCTGAACAAAGGACGTGCCAAGCCTCTTCCGGTGTTCGTCACCGCGCTGACCCGCCAGGCCATCCTGTGGGAGGAAGAGCAGGCTCCGCCACTCGAGTTTTTCAACGCTGGGCAGCGCTTTGCCGTCGGCGACCTGGAGGTGGAGTCCTTCACGATCCCCCACGACGCGGTCGATCCGGTGGCGTTTCGGATAACCGCCGAAGGGGTCAGCGTCGCGGTGTGTACCGACCTCGGCTACATCCCCGATTCGGTGAAGCATCATCTGCACGGCTGCCACTGCCTGGTTCTGGAATCGAACCACGACCTGGAGATGCTCAAGGTGGGTCCGTATCCCTGGCACGTCAAGCAGCGGGTGATGAGCCGCACCGGACATCTGTCGAACCTGGCGGTCGCCGACTACATCGAGCAGGATATGGACGCCGAACTGAGCCTGCTGGTCCTGGCTCACCTGAGCGAGCACAACAATCATCCGGAGATCGCGCGCCTGAGCGCGGCCCAAGCCCTGGGCGCGCGGCAAGCCGCCCCGCGGCTGGTCCTGGCCAGCCAGTCCCAGCCCACCGAAGTGTTCCGGTTCTGATCCGCCGTACGAAGCGTGGTAAAGTTGGACGATGAACTTCCCGGCGCGGGTCGAGGCGAAACCATCTGTGATGATGGGCAAGCCATGTGTCAAGGGCACTCGCATCCCTGTCTACCTTCTGCTGGAAAAGATGGCTGCCGGTGAGAGCTTTGAGCAACTTCTGGCGGCGTATCCACAATTGACCCAGGAAGACTTGCGGGCTTGTTTGGAGTATGCGGCTGCCTTGGCCGCCGATGAAGTAGTTCTGGAAGAAGCGTGAAGCTTCTCCTGGACGAGAACCTGTCCCCAGTCCATACTCAGACTTTGCGTGCGATGGGCCACGACGCGGTTTCCGTTTCGGAACTCGGGCTTAGTGGCGCCGATGACCCTGTGGTGGCCGGATTTTGGTCACCCTGGACGGCGACTTCGCCAACCTCCTCCGCTATCCGCCTGCGGGCTCACCTGGTATTGTTCGGTTGCGCCTACATCCGCCCACTGAGGTCGCAATCGACGCCGCGCTGCGCTTCATGATTTCGCTGCTGGCCCAAACCAGTTTGGCCGGGAAGCTCGCAGTTGTCGATGAGCGGAGAATCCGAATCCGCGGCTGACCACACGCGCTTGATCCAGGCCAGCCAGTCCCAGCCGACACGGAGGTCTTCCGGTTCTGATTTGCCACGGAAGGACACTGAAGAACACGGAACCGCCTTTCCGTGTGCTTCCGTGGCCAGTCTCCGTTCCTGGCCCTATGTTTCTGGGTCTAGATCTTACGCGCGTTCCTGATAGGTGCCTTCGGCGGTGTTGACGCGGATGCGGTCGCCAGCGCTGATGAACGGCGGGACGTTCACCACCAGCCCGGTCTCCAGCTTGGCCGGCTTCATGACGTTGGAGACGGTGGCGCCTTTGAAGGACGGCTCGGTCTCGACTACTTGCAGGTCAACCGTGGCGGGAAGCTCGATGCCCACCGGCTTTCCGTCATAAAACTCAACGTTGATCTTGTGATTCGGCAGTAGGTAATAAACGCCATCGCCCAAGGTGTCTTTGCTGAGTTGGATCTGCTCGTAGGTCTCGGTGTTCATGAAATGGTAGTAGTCGCCGTCGCTGTAGAGGTATTCCATTTCGTGCTCGTCCACCACCACGCGCTCGATGCGGTCTTCGGAGGAGAACCGGAAGTCGGTCATCGCGCCGTTGCGCAGGTTGCGCATCTTGACCTGCATGAAGCCGCGCTTATTGCCGGGCGTGCGGTGCTCCACCCGGAAGATGGAGAAGAGTTCTTCCTGGTGCTTGATGATGACACCGGGACGCAGAAGGGTTGCCTGAATCATTTAGATGAGCCTCGGGGGATTTACTTGGAACTCTTATTATACCACCGACCCTGCCCCTCCCAGGTGACGTGGTAAGATCCCCCAAGAAAACAAGGTCATCCTGAACCGAGCCTGAGGGGCGCTCTGTTCGCCTTGCGGAGGAGGGTGTTCGCTGGTGCCGGCATCAAACAGGCTCAAGTATCTCGGAATCGTCGCCGGCCTGACCGCGCTCTACTTTGTGGGCGGGAAGTTGGGCCTGCAGTTGGCCTGGGTGCATCCCAGCGCCACGCCGGTCTGGCCGCCGACGGCGATCTCCCTGGCCGCTTGCCTCGCGCTGGGATCGCGGGTATGGCCGGGGATTCTGCTGGGCGCATTTCTCGTCAACTTGACGACGGCCGGTAACTGGGCCACTTCGCTCGGCATCGCGGCGGGCAATACCTTGGAAGCGGTGGTCGCGGCCTACCTGATTCGGAAGTTCGCTCGCGGATCGCAGGCCTTCGACCGCGCTCAGGACGTCTTCAAATTCACATTTCTGGCGGCTCTCGGCGCCACCATGGTCAGCGCCACCTGCGGTGTCACCAGCCTGTCGTTGGGCGGCTTTGCCGACTGGGTCAACTACCGGTTCATTTGGATGACGTGGTGGTTGGGAGATGCCTCGGGGGCCTTGATCTTAGGTCCGGCGCTCATCCTGTGGACCAATCGTCCGCGGATCTCCTGGACACCCGCGCGGGCGCTCGAGGCGTCCGCCCTGTTTCTTTGCATCGCCTTTGTCGGGCAAGCCGTGTTTGGCGGCCCGCTGTCCTTCGATCTCAAGAACTATCCGTTGGAATTCCTCTGTCTGCCGCTGCTCATCTGGGCCGCCCTCCGTTTTCAAGCGCCGGTGGCCTCGTTGGCGATTGTGTTTCTTTCCGGGATCGCCATCTGGGGGACCTCGCAAGGACTCGGTCCCTTCGTCCGTGAGGGTGTGCGTGATTCCCTGCTCCTGCTGCAGGCGTTCATGGCGGTTGCGGCATTGACCACCCTGACCCTGGCCGCGGTGGTCTCCGAGCGTTCCCGAGTCGAAGAACAGGTGCGCCAGTTGATGGCTGAGGAAGCCGGGCGGGAAAGCGCCGCCAAGTTCCGCGCTCTGCTGGAATCCGCCCCGGACGCCATGGTCATCGTCAATCAGGAAGGCCGCATCGTGCTGATCAACGCCCAGACCGAGCGGCTATTTGGCTACAGACGCGACGAACTGCTCGGAGCTTCCATGGAGACTCTGGTTCCGGAACTTCTGCGAAGAGGCCACCCTGAACGTCGCGACGGCTACTTTCGCGAACCCCGGTTTCGGCCCATGGGCGCGGGCCTGGAACTGAGCGGCTTACGCAAAGACGGCTCGGAGTTTCCCGTCGAGATCAGCCTGAGCCCGATCGAGACGCAGGAAGGACTCCTGGTTTCCAGCGCCATTCGCGACATCACCGAACGCAAGCAAGCCGAGCAATCCGTGCAGCAACTTTCCGGACGCCTGTTGCGGCTGCAGGACGACGAGCGGAGGCGGATCGCCCGCGAATTGCACGACAGTACTGCACAGAACTTGGCGGCTCTGGGCTTGAACCTCGCTTCGATCACGGATGTCGCGGACGGCCTTCCGCCCGCCGTCCGACAGGCTCTGGCTGAGGCTGTGGACCTGGCCAACCAGTCCACTCGGGAAATGCGCACTCTCTCCTACCTGCTGCATCCGCCCCTCCTGGACGAAGTGGGCATCTCCGCCGCCCTTCGCTGGTACGTCGATGGATTTGCCCAGCGAAGCGGCATCCAGGTTCACTTGCGCCTTCCCTCCGAGCTGGGCCGCTTGCCGAGTGATCTGGAACTGACTCTGTTTCGGATCGTTCAGGAGTGCTTGACCAACATCAACCGCCATTCCGGCAGTCCGACGGCGCGCATCCAGGTTGCTTCGGAAAACGGAGCGATCGTCCTGGAGGTCCGCGACCAGGGCCGGGGAGTCCATCCGGGAAGCGCTGGCCGGCTCACTCCAGCCAATGGGCAACTGGGTGTAGGGATCGCCGGCATGCACGAACGCGTCCGCCAACTGGGTGGGACCTTACGGATTGATTCCAGCGCCTCCGGCACTACGGTTCGTGCCACACTACCCCTGACCCGGGAGGAGCGTTGACCATGCTGCGTCTGTTGGTGGCCGATGACCACGAAATCGTGCGGCGCGGGTTGCATGCGCTTCTGAAAGCCCAACCGGGATGGGAAGTGTGCGCCGAAGCCGCCAATGGCCGCGAAGCGGTGGAAAAGGCCAAAGCCCTCAAGCCCGATATCGTGATCCTGGACCTGGCCATGCCCGAACTGAACGGCCTGGAAGCCACCCGCCAGATTCGCAGGAATGTTCCCGACGCGGAAGTGATCATCCTGACCATGCATGAATCCGAACAGGTGGTCCGGGAGGTGCTGGATGCCGGCGCCCGCGGCTACATCTTGAAATCCGACGCCGGCCGCGACCTGGTGACGGCGGTGGAAGCGGTCAGCCGCAAGGTGCCGTTCTTCACGTCCAAAGTAGCGGCCATGGTCATGGAGGCTTACTTGAATGGCCGCGGCGGGTCAGGGTCGGAAGATCGCCGGCGCTTGAGCCCGCGCGAGCGCGAGATCCTCCAGATGCTGGCTGAAGGAATGAGTTCGAAGGAAGTTGCCGTCAAGCTGGGGATCAGCGTCAAGAGCGCGGAAACCCACCGCAGTAACATCATGCGCAAGCTGGACCTGCACTCCGTTAGCGATCTGGTCCGCTACGCGATTCGTAACAAGATCGTCGAGCCCTAGGGGCCAGTCTCCCGCCGGTGGTTCTAGGGTCTTCTCCCCCTCTTCCTACAGGATCTCCCTGGTTGCTCCTTTGGGCGGCTTAGAACTAGGTTCTTAGATGAGTGTTAACGGTGACGAATCCACTTCGGCGCCGACTCCCGGGGGATGCCTGGGGCAAGCAAGCCGGGCGGAGTTCAACAACACACCCGCGCTTGGCTCACCAAGCGCAGAGAACGGAGCGAAGCTATGACTGAATTTGCCCCTTTGACCCTGGGAATGACCGGCGCGGCCGCCGAAACGAAATCGCGGACCGTCCTGCTGGTGGATGACAACGATTACGTCCGCCAGATGATCTGCGTGATCCTGGAGCTGGCCAACTACAGGGTGATCGAAGCCGGCAGCGGAGACCACGCGCTGGATCTTAGTGACAAACATCAGGGACCGATTGACCTGCTGCTCACCGACATCCAGATGCCGGGGATGAAGGGTGATGAATTGGCCGAAGCGATGCTCCAGCGCCGTCCCGGCATCAAGGTGCTGTGCATGTCCGGCGATCTCGGTGTGCTCTTGGATCGTTGCACTTCGGCCAGCGATGTGCCGTTCATCGCCAAGCCGTTCCGCTCGGAGGAACTCCTGGGCCGGATCGCTTCCCTGATTCCGGACCAGAGGGTCAGTCGCGTGGCCTGAAGCCCCGCGAGACGAGGCTGTGTGATAACCTCCCGGCCTCATGGGATCCCTTCCGTTAGCTCACGTTCGCATTCTGGATCTGACGCGCCTGTTGCCAGGGCCGTTTTGCACGCGCCTACTGGCCGACCAGGGCGCCGACGTGGTCAAAGTCGAAGATCAGGATGCCGGCGACTACCTGCGTCTGCTGAATCCCCAGATCTTCGGGGCCATGAATCATGGCAAGCGCAGCGTCACGCTGAATCTGCGCCAGGCCGCCGGGCGCACCGCCTTTTTCCGGCTGGTTCCGCATTTCGACGCGCTCGTGGAGAGCTTCCGCCCGGGCGTGCTGGCGAGGCTGGGATGCGGCTACGAGGCGCTCCATGAGGTCCACCCCAGGCTGATCTACTGCGCGCTGACTGGATACGGCCAGCAGGGCGAGTACGCCACGCGCAGCGGACACGACCTGAACTACATGGCCACCGCCGGTCTGCTCAGCGGATTCTCCGGTCCGCTGCCCATCCAGGCCGCCGACTTCTGCGGTGGCTACGCTGCGGCCTTCCAGATCGCGGCCGCGCTCGAGGGCCGCCGCCACAGCGGGGAAGGCCGCTTTCTGGATGTCTCCATGACCGCGGCGGTCCTGCCGATGGCCGTCACCCGCCTGGCCGGCGACCGTCTGGAAGGCGGCTTGGCATGCTACCGGCTCTACGACACCGCGGACCATCGGAAATTCTCGCTGGGAGCGCTGGAACCGAAGTTCTTTGCCGCATTCACCCAGGCCGTGGGCCGTCCGGAGTTGGCTGCGTTGCAGTTCGATCTGTCGAAACAGGACGAGTTAGGCGACGTGCTGGCCGAAATCTTCGCGCGGCGTACCAGCGCCGAGTGGGAACAGATCTTCGTGAAGGTCGACGCTTGTGGCGCGCCGGTCCGAACGCCGGTCCAGGCGGTGGGGACGCTTACAGCCAGCGGTCCGCGGCAAGGGGAGCACACCGCGGAGGTGCTCGGCGCGGCCGGCTTCAGCAAGGATGAGATCGAGGCCCTGCGAAAAACGTAACCACGGAGCGGTCCACAGATTGCGCAGATTTCGGGATTCGGCGTAATCTGCGTAATCTGCGGATCGCTCTTATGGCTTGCCTCTTCTGCAATCTCCCCTCCCCGATCACGGTCTTTGCCGACGCGATATCGACCGCCTTCCTGGACCACCGCCCCGTCTTTCCCGGTCACGTCCTGCTGATTCCGCGCCAACACTGCGAGACGCTCGCCGACCTTCCGGCTCACCTGCTGGCCCCGTTCTTTGCCAACGTGCAACACCTCGCCAACGCCGTCCAGCAGGCCATGGACGCCGAGGGGACATTTGTGGCCATCAACAACAAGGTCAGCCAGAGCGTGCCGCATTTGCATGTGCACATCGTGCCCCGGCGGCGCAAAGACGGCCTGCGCGGATTCTTCTGGCCGCGTCAGAAGTATCAGGATGATGCCGAGATGCGACGGGTCCAGCAGGCCATCATTACCGCAGTTTCCAGATCGCCGTGTGCGTGATGCGCTGGATCAGATCGCCGCCGAGCACCGCAACATCGAGAACCATGAACTGATGCCCTTTGCGTTCGTAGCAGTCGCGAATCACGCCGCGGACGCTGAGTGACTCGCCCGGCTTAGCAGCTCGGTAGCAGAACACTTCGCTGGCCGTGTGGATCCATGGGCTGATGCGGTAGTTGGCGACCACGATGCTGTTGGCCAGACCCAGCAAGGCCTCCGGCGTCGTCTCGGGGAGTACGGTGGTGACCGTGCCCAGCACCCGTCCGGCGTGGATCGTCTGGTGGGTCGCCTCGGGGCGCTCGGCAGGGAGAGGCGCCTCCGGCGGCAGATCGCCGGATGGCGGGGCGCCTATGCTCGCTGTGCCGGTGGCACGGACGGCGCCGCTTTCGTCTTCCGCGGTCAGTGTCAGTTGCTCGTTGCC
>CAYPHP010000099.1:0-9256 GCA_964410045.1 uncultured Acidobacteriota bacterium
AGCAGCACCGACCAGATCATGGTGAAGATGGCGGTGTTGGCGCCGATGCCCAAGGCCAGGGTGAGAACGGCGATCACAGTGAAGCCGGGAGTGCGCAGCAACGATCGTACGGCGTAACGTAGGTCGGAGAGCATCATCAAGCCTCAATGCAGAATGCAGAATTCAGAATGCAGAATCCGGAGGCGCCAGCGTTCTTCATACTGCATTCTGAATTCTTCATTCGTATCGCAGCGCCACCGCCGGATCCACCTTGGTGGCCCGGCGGGCGGGAAGATAACAAGCGGCCGCGGCCACCGCCGCCAGCATCCCGGAGATGCCGGCGAAAACCAGCGGATCGGTGGGGCTGACGCCGTAAAGGAAACTCTGCAGCAGTTGGGTGGCGGCCAGCGCCGCGACGACGCCGAGGCCCAGGCCGATGGTCACCAGGCGCATGCCCTGCCCGACAATCAGCGCCAGCACATGATGGCGTTGCGCGCCCAAGGCCATGCGCACGCCGATCTCCTGGGTGCGTTGTCCGGCCGAGTAGGCGGCGACCCCGTAGATGCCCACCGCGGCCAGCACCAGCACCACGAGACCAAAACTGCCGAGCAGCACCGCGCCCATGCGAGCCGGGAATAACGCGATCCCCAGATGCTCGGAAATCGTGCGCGGCGCAAAGGCCGCCAGGCCCGGATCAATCGCGCGCACCGCATCGCGGACCAGGCGCAGCGTGGCCTGCGGATCTCCGCCGGCAACCAGGTGTACCGCGCCCTCGTAGTTCTGCTCCAGCGGCAGGTACAGGAACGGGCGCGGGCGTTCCCCGAGCGAACGGTACTTGCCGTCTTTCACCACGCCGATCACTTCCACGTAGGGCTCGCGTGCCCCGAAGCTGAAGCGCTTGCCGATGGGGTCCTGGTCCGGCCACAGGAACCGGGCCATGGTTTCGTTGATCACGGCGACTTGCGGCGCGCTCTGCGTGTCGCGCAGGCTGAAGTCGCGGCCGCGCAGGATGGGGATTCCCAAGGTCTCGAAGTAGCCGGACGCCACCGTGGTGGTGTCCACGCGCTCGCGGTCGTCTTCGCTCTTCCCTTCGAGCGTCACAAAGACGCCGGCGTTCGACAAGCCCAAGGGCACGGTGGTCACCAGGCTGGCGGACCGCACTCCCGGCGTCGCGCGTACGTTATCGAGCAGCCGCTGATAGAACTGCCGGCCGCGATCTTCGGGGTAACGCTGCAAGCTCAAGTTCACCGGCAGCAGCACCACGTCGCGCGCGGCGAAGCCGGTATCGAGCGCGCTGGCGTTGCGCAGACTGCGCAGGAACAATCCGGCGCCGATCAATACCACCAGCGAGAGCGTGAACTGGGCGATGACGAATCCATTGCGCATTCGAGAACGCTTGGCCCCGCCGCCCGCGCCGCCTTCGCCCTTCAGCACCGGCGCCAGACCGAGTCCCGACCACTGCACCGCCGGGGCCAGACCGAATAGCAGGGCAGCAAAAACGGAAACGCCGGCGGCAAACCACATCACGCGGTAGTCCAGCCGGAAGTCGAGGACGATGGGATTGGGGGTCGGCACGCGGACGGCTGCGATCAGGTCGACCAGCCACAAAGCCAGCAGCACTCCCAAGGCCCCGCCGAGCAGCGAAAGCAGGACACTTTCCGTCATCAACTGGCGGACGATCCGGAGGCGGCCGGCGCCCAGCGCCAGACGCACGCCGATCTCGCGGGCGCGATCCGCGCCGCGAGCCAGAAGCAGGGTCGCTACGTTGGCGCATGCCGCCAGCAGCACCAGGAGCACCACACCGTGCAGCAATGCGCTGACGGCGATGAACTCGTCACGCTCGCGGGGATCGAGTCCGCCTTGCGCCGGCAGGACAGCGATCGGCTCGGCCAGCTTCTGCTGCGGATAAGCGGCGGCGATCCTCTCGGCGATGACTTGCAGGTTGGCCCGCGCCTGGTCCAGATCCACGCCTGGCTTCAAACGGCCCAGCACTCCCAGGACATGCACGTTACGCGACTTCAAGTTCAGGCGCGGCAGCAACTGTTCGTGATGAGCAAAGGTCACCCAGGCGTCGCGGACCATGCCCACTTCCACGCCGTTGAAATCCTGCGGCGCAACTCCGATCACCGTGAAGGGCAGGCCGCTGAACCGGACCGTGCGGCCCACCACGCCGGGATCGGCGTCGAACTTCCGCTTCCAGAACTCGTGGCTGAGCACGATCACCGCGGGCGCGCCGGGCTGCTCTTCCTCGGGCAAGAACGTCCGGCCCAGCACCGGCTTCGTGCCCAGCACGGAGAAGAAGTTGGAACTGACGATTTGACCTTGCACCAGGTCCACGTCGTTCCCGCGGGCCAGGGTCATCGCGACCTTCTGATGCGCCGCCAGTCCGCTGAAGACCTGGTTCTGATCGCGATAGTCCTGATAGTTGGGATAGGACAGCGACCGCCGCATCCAGGCCAGGCGGTCAGGGTCCTCGACTGCCGGCAAGGGCCGGAACAGCAGCGTGTTTACGGCGCTGAAGATGGCCGCGTTCGCGCCAATCCCCAACGCCAGCGAGACGACGGCCACGGCGGTGAAGCCGCGGCTCTTGGCCAACATGCGGAGCGCGTAGCGCAGGTCTTGCAGCATCGGGTAAGTGAATGCAATGCCAGGGCCAACGCCAACGCGTTGCATTGATAGGACTTAAGGCGCGGTCGAAGGATCGGGGTGTCCGCTTGTGGGACGGGCATGTCCTGAATCAGCCAGTGGACAGGTTAGGGCGCGTGGACAACCTCATACTGCCGGACCTTGATCTTGCTCTCGTGCTTGCGCGCCCTTGCCAGATCGTAGGCGACCTGCATCCGCAGCCAGGTCTCCGGAGTACTGCCGAAGGCCTTCGAGAGACGGATCGCCATCTCCGGGCTGATGCCCGCCTTGCCGTTCACGACGTTGTTCAGCGCTTGCCGGGACACCCCTAGGACCTTGGCGCCCTCGATCACGCTCAAGCCCAACGGCTCAAGGCAGGCACTGCGCACGACGCGCCCGGGATGGGCAGGGTTCTTCATCGGCATGGCGGTTGACTCCTTCAGTGATAGTCGATCATTTCAACATCAAACGCATCGCCACCTTCAAAGCGGAAGATGATCCGCCAGTTTGCCCGCACAGTGACCGACCAGAATCCCTTCCGGTCGCCCTTCAGCGGGTGCAGCCGGTAACCCGGAAGGGCCAGGGTGCGCGGGTCATCGGCCACGTCCAGAACGGTCAAGATCTCCTGAACGGCAGCAGTCAGATCCGGCCGTATCAGGCGGCCGTCGCCACGCTCATAAAGCCACTTCAGGCCCCGGTGCTTAAAGCTCCTGATCGCTCACACTTCAGTGTAAAGTGCCTATTGTCACTTGTCAACGAATTGCACCCGACCGCCGCACTGTGGTAAGAGTAAGTTTCCCACCTCATATGGAAACCTTCGTCGAGACCGCCCCGGGCGTCCGGCTGTTCTGCGTCGACCGCGGCCAGGGTCGGCCCACGGTGCTGATCCCGCACGCTTCCGCAGGCGCAGGATTCGAATGTCTGGCGCAGGGCCGCCGGGTGATCTGCTACGATCCGCGCGGACGCGGCAAGTCCAGCGCCATCGAAGTGGACCAGGCATCGTTCGATTCCGACATCCAGGACCTGGACCGCCTGCGGGCCGCCTTCGGCCTGGACCGCGTCGCGCTGATCGGATGGTCGTACTACTCCGGAGTTGTGGCCCGCTATGCCATGCTGCATCCGGAACGCGTGGAGTGCTTCGTGACCGTGGGCGGCATGCCGTTGCAGCGCGCCGGATGGAGCGCGATGCTGCAGGAACATGGCGCGCGCATAGCCGCATTGCCGCCGGAGGTCAAGCAGCGTCAGGAAGAGGCGCAGCGCAGCGGCGACCGCTTGGCGCAATGGCGCGCGATGATCGAAGTGTTCCGCCACACACGGATGGGACGCGATCCGGTGCGCCCGCTGCCTGAACATCTGAACGACGCTCCGAATGAGCGCATGGCCAACGTGATCCCGCGGGTCACACACGCCATCGAAACCATGGGCGACTGGGATTGGCGCGCCGACGCCGCCAAGCTCCAGGTCCCTGCGTTGATCGTCGAGGGCGATGCCGACCTGTGCGCCGAGTCGGCCCGCGAGTGGGCTGCCGCTCTGCCCAACGGCAGGCTGTTCTGGATGGATCGCGTCGGGCACTTCCCGATGTTCGAAGATCCCCAGTGCTTCTTCGGTGCGGTAGAGGAGTTTTTGGGTAAGGGCTGATCTGTCTATTCGTGACGCAACGCGGTCACCGGATCGACGCGTGTGGCGCGGCGGGCGGGCAAGTAACAGGCCAGCAGGGCCACCAGCATCAGCAACACCACGGCCGCGGCGTAGCTGGAAAGATCGAGCGGCGAAACGCCGTAGAGCAATCCCGTCAGGAAGCGGGCCAGGGCGACGGAGGCCACGAGTCCCAGGACCGCGCCGGTCAGGACCATGCTCATGCCTTCGCCCACCACCAGGCGAAGCACATCCGCGGGACGAGCGCCGAGCGCCATCCGCACGGCCATTTCCCGCAGCCGCTGGGTGACGCCGTACGCGAGCACGCCGTAGATTCCCACCGCGGCCAAGGCCAGCGAGACCAGCGCGAACAATCCGATCAGCCCGAGGGTGTGGCGGCGCGAGGCCATCGACCCGGCCAGCAATTCCTCGAGCGGCGCCACGTTGTACATCACCAGCTCCGGCTCCAGACGGCGGAGTTCGGCGCGGACCGTGGCGGCCATCGCCGCCGGATCGCCGGCAGTGCGCAAGGCCAGCAGTGGCGAGTTGGGCGGACCTTGCAGAAAGCTGATGTACATTTCCGGACGCACTTCGCGATCCAGGCCGAAGTGGCGGACATCGCCGACCACACCGACCACGGTGGTCCAGGGCTGCGTCGCGCTGCTGACTTTGATGCGCTTGCCGACCGGGCTTTCCCCGCCCCACAAACGCCGCGCCGCGGTCTGGTTCACCAGCGACACCATGGGCAGGTCCGCGGTGTCGCGATCGGTGAACGCGCGCCCTTCGAGCACCGGAATCCCCATGGCCCGGAAGTAATCGTTCGACGCTCTGCGAAATTCCACTTCCGGCAGTTCGCCTGGCGGCTTCGGCCGCCCTTCGACCTCCACGTAGGTGCTGACGCCTTCGCGCAGCGGCAGACGCGTCGTCCCGCCTGCGGATTCGACGCCGGGCAGCGCGCCCAAGCGGTCAAAGAGCTGCTTGTAGAAAGCCACCTGCTGCGGCGGCTGGGGATACTTATTCTGCGGCAGACCAATCTGCAGGGTCAGCACATTGCGGACCTGGAATCCCGGATCGACACCCAGCAGCCGGGCGAAGCTCCGCGCCAGCAAGCCCGTGCCGGTCATCAGCAGGAGGGCCAAAGCCACTTCCACCACGGTGAGAACCTTGCGTTGCCTTCCGGAGGACTTGCCGGCCACCGATCGCCCGCCTTCCTGGAGCGCGTCGTTCAGGTGAACGCCCGAGAGTTGCAGGGCGGGAAGGAGCCCGAAGGCGACGCCGATCAGCGCGGAGACAACCAGCGTGAATCCCAGGATGCGCGGGTTGATAGCGATCTCCTCTGCGCGCGGCAGGTAGGCGCCGCCGATTCCGCGGATGAGATCCACGCCCCAGGAGGCCAGCAGCAGTCCGGCGACAGCACCGAGAAAGGAAAGCATCAGGCTTTCGGCGAGGAACTGGCGCACCAGGCGCGCGCGACCTGCGCCCAGCGCGGCGCGGACCGCGACTTCCCGACCCCGCGACGCGCCGCGGGCCAGCAGCAGATTCGCGACGTTGGCGCAGGCGATCAGCAGCACGCAGCCGACGGCGCCCAGCAGCAGCAACAATGCCGGACGTGCTTCGCCGACCACTTGTTCCTCGAGCGGCAGCACAGTTGCGCCCAGGCCGGTCTGCGAATCAGGATTCTCCTGCTCCATCTGTTTGGCGACGCCAGCGGCATCCTTTGCGGTTTGCTCCCACGCGACGCCGGGCTGCAAGCGCCCGATCACCTGCAGGAAGCGGATGCGCCCGCGCGCCGGCAGCGGATTCGTGGACATCGGCATCCAGAGATCGGCGTCTTCTTGGAAGCGGAAACCCGCCGGCAGGACTCCGACGATCGTTACTTGGTTGCGGTTGAGGCTGATCACCACCGGCTCGAAGGGCTTTCCGGCGAAACGGCGCTGCCAAAACGCGTGACTGACCACCACCGTCGCCGGTGCGCCAGGACGGTCTTCGGCTGCTTGAAAGCCGCGCCCCATCGCCGGCGTCACGCCCAGCAGAGGGAAGAAGTCCGCGGTGACGAAGTGCGCGACCAGGCGTTCCGGCTCGGCTCCGGTGTCCAGGATCAAGCTCCACACCGGAGAGACGGCCGCCATCTGCTCAAAACCCTTCAACCGCGCGCGGAACTCTTCGAATCCCTGGAAGGCCACGAAATCTTTGCGCTGCGCGGTCTTGGTGTTGTCGTGAAACAGCATCACTAGGCGCTGCGGATCGCGGTAAGGGAGAGGCCGCAGCAGGACGCGATCCACCGCGCTGAAGATGGCGGTGTTCGCGCCAATCCCCAAGGCCAGGGTGAGCACGGCCGCCGCGGTGAAGCCGGGGTTCTTGGCCAGTTGGCGGGCGGCGTAGCGAAGGTCAGTCATCATGTCGGCCTCTCAGATGCAGAATTCAGAATGCAGAATGCAGAATCCGGAGCGCAGGTTTGATCGACATTCTGCATTCTGAATTCTGCATTCTGCATTTCTATTCGTAGCGCAGCGCCACCAACGGATCGACCCGGGTGGCCCGCCGCGCTGGAACGTAGCAGGCGGCCAGCGCTGCTGCCGCAAGCACCGCCGCGGCAGCGGCAACACTCAGCGGATCGACCGCGGCTATGCCGTAAAGCTGCTGGGCCAGCAAACGCGGCAGCATCACCGCGCCGACCATGCCGATCCCGACGCCGATCAGGGTCAAGCGCATTCCTTGCCAAACGATCATGCGCAGGACGTCGCCGGCGCGCGCGCCCAAGGCGATGCGAATGCCGATCTCGTGAATGCGCTGCGAAACGGAATACGACATCACCCCGTAAATGCCCACCGCGCCCAGCAGCAGAGCGACCATCGCGAACAGGCCCACCAGAGTCATCTGCAGTTGGCGGGTGGCCAGCGAATCGGCCATGATCTGTTCCATGGTCCGCAGACCGTAGACGGGCTGATCGGGGTCCATTTCGCGGACCACCGTGCGCATCAGCGGAGCCAGCGGCAGCGGATCAGCCGGGGAGCGGATGAGCAGCGCCAGATTGTAGGGCCGGCTCTGCAGGTAGGGGATGTAGACGGCGCGGACTTCCCCGCCATCGAGGCCCTCGTGCTTGACGTCCGCGACGATGCCCACAATCTCCAGCCAGTCCGGCTGGCCGTCGGGGCGATTGCCGAAGGCGATGCGTTTGCCCAGGGGATCTTCGCTGGGCCAGAACTGCTTGGCCATGGTCTCGTTGATCACCGTCACGCGGCGGGCGGGCGCGTTGTCGCGATCTTGGAGAGCGCGGCCACGCTTCAACGGGATGCCCATCACCTGGAAGTAATTCGCGCTGACCACGCGAAAATTGGCGTCAATCACATCGCGGGGATTGGGCGCCGGGCGTCCTTCGAAGTTGAACGACAGCATGGGACCGCCGCCGTCCACCGGCAAGGCGTTGATGAACGCCGCGCCGGCCACGCCGGGCAGCGCCGAGGCCCGCTCCTGCAAGCTGCGGAAAAACTCCTGGACCTGGGCCGCCTCCGGGTACTTGGGCTGCGGCAGTTGCAGACGCATGGTCAGCAGCTTTTCGGTCTGGAAGCCGGGATGGACGTCGCGAAGCAGCCAGAAACTGTGCAACAGCAGCGCCGCACCGGTGAGCAGAAACAGCGACAAGGCAACTTCGGACACCACCAGCGCACCCGAAAGTCTGCGCCGGCCGCCGCCGTGTCCTCCGCCTTCCTTCATCACCAGGCTCAGGTCGAGTGCCGAGGCTTTCAGCGCGGGCGCCAGTCCGAACAAGATTCCAGTGGCCAGCGCCAGCAGCAGCGCGACGCCCAGCACCGGCGCATTGATCCGGAAATCGGCGACGGCCCGCAGGTTCGCCGGGATGGCCATCGTCAGGCCGGCGAGCATCCAGTTGGACAGCAGCAGCCCGGCCAGACTCCCAGCGCCCGCCAGCACTACGCTCTCGACCAGAAACTGGCGGACCAGCCGGCCCCGGCTCGCGCCCAGCGCGCCGCGGACCGCGACTTCCTTGCCGCGCGCGAAGGCCCGCGCCAGCAGCATGTTGGCGACGTTGGCACAGCCGATCAGCAGGACCAGCCCCACCACGCCCAGCAGGATGAACAGCGCCGGCCGCACTTCACCGACGAGTTGCTCATGTACAGGGACCAGTTTCACGGTCCAGCCGGCGTTGGTGTTGGGATACTGCTTCTCCAGCACGGCCATGATCTGGGTCATCTCCGACTGAGCCTGCTGCAGAGTGACGCCCGGCTTGAGCTTGCCGAGCACCGTCAGGAAATCGTTGCGGCGTCCGATCGACGCCGGATCGCGGGCCAGCGGTACCCAGACTTGCGGATTGCCCGGCAGGCCGGGAATCGTCTTCACCACGCCCACCACGGTGTAGTTCTGCCCGTTCAGACGCAGGCTGCGGCCGAGCACGCCGCGATCACCGCCGAACACTCGTTGCCACAGTCCCTCGCCCAGGATCACCACGTTGCCTGCGCCGGTCTTGTCCTCTTCGGGCAGGAAGTCGCGTCCCAGAACCACCGGCACGCCCAGCAGGGAGAAGAACTCGCCGGTGATGTTGGCGCCCGGGATCCGCTCCGCGCCGCTCTGGGTGGTCAGATTCATGCTGCGGTTGCTCATCCCAGCCATCTTCTCGAACGACTGGTTCTGCGCGCGCCAGTCGGTGTAATCCGGCAGCGACGCCGATTCCGTCCCGATCTGCGGGTTGTAGCCCCAGACCATGGTCAAGCGATCCGCGTCGGGAAACGGCAGCGGACGGAGCAGCACGGCGTTGATCACGCTGAAGATGGCGGTGTTGGCGCCGATGCCCAGGGCCAGCGTCAGCACGGCAACGATGGTGAAGCCCGGAGTCTTGCCCAGAAGACGAAGGGCGTAGCGGATGTCGTGAAGCATCAGATCCCCCTATTCAGAATGGAGCGGAGCGAACCCCATCACTCTGCATTCTGCTTGCCATGCCAACGCGTTGCACGGACAACACTTAATCGCGAGACGCCGCCGCGGGTGTCCGCCTGTGGGACGC
>CAYPHP010000100.1:0-9255 GCA_964410045.1 uncultured Acidobacteriota bacterium
CGGATTCGAATTCGCTTGAAAGCCTACGACCACCGGGTGCTCGACGACTCGACGCGTGAGATCGTCAACACCGCCAAGCGCACCCGCGCCCAGGTGGCCGGACCGATTCCGCTGCCCACCGGGCGGAACGTCTATTGCGTATTGCGCTCGCCGCACGTGGATAAGAAGTCCCGCGAGGCGTTTGAAATGCGCACCCACAAGCGGCTCCTGGACATCCTCGAGCCGACCCAGGAAACCGTGGACGCGTTGATGAAGCTGGATCTGCCGGCCGGCGTGGACGTGGAAATCAAGGCTTTCGGCAAGGAACATAGCAAACCGCCGGCCGCATAGGCTCGAGCGGCGACAGGCAATGCCGAAATGACGGCAACCTGAGGGAGAAACGAGAACGCCATGGTCAGTGGATTGATAGGCAGGAAGCTGGGGATGACCCAGATCTACCGTGAGGACGGGATGATGGTGCCCGCGACGGTGATCCAGGCGGGCCCCTGCGTAGTGGTTCAGAAGAAGACCGCAACCAAGGAAGGCTACGACGCAGTGCAGCTTGGGCTGGTGGAATTCGTGAAGCCTAACCGGGTGAACCAGCCGATGGCCGGACATTACCGCAAGGCCAACGTGGAGCCGGGCAAGGTGCTGCGCGAGTTCCAGGTGCAGCCTGGAGCGGAAGTCAAAGTCGGCGATCGCTTTACCGTGGAGATCTTCAAGGTCAAAGAGAAAGTAGACATCATCGGCGTCAGCAAGGGACGCGGATGGCAGGGTTTCGTCAAGCGCCATCATTTCAAGGGCGGTGAAGGCAGCCACGGCTCGATGTTCCACCGCGCGCCGGGTTCCATCGGAGCGTCTTCGTTTCCATCGCGAGTCTGGCCGGGGCAGCGCATGGCCGGGCAGATGGGCAACGCCCGGGTGACGGTCCGCAACCTGGAAGTCATCGATGTGGACGGCGAGGATCAGCTCCTGGTGGTGAAGGGATCCATCCCCGGCCCCAACGGGCGCTACCTGGTGGTCCGCCGCGCCAAGAAGGTGAGCAAGAGGTAAGTATGCCGAAAGTCGACGTCTGGAATCTGCAGCACGAGAAAGTGGGAGAGTTGGATCTCTCGCCGGAAGTTTTCGGCGCGGAGATCAACCAGGCCTTGCTCTATGAAGCGGTGCGGCATCACCAGGCCGGGCATCGCGCCGGCACGCACAAGACCAAGGTGCGGTCCGACGTGTCCGGCTCCGGCCGCAAGCTGTGGCGCCAAAAGGGCACCGGACGCGCGCGCGTAGGCAGCGTCCGCTCGCCGATCTGGCGGCACGGCGGCACGGTGCACGGGCCGCAACCCCGCGACTACTCCTATCGCCTGAACAAGAAGATGATCAAGGGCGCTCTGCGCTCGGCGTTGTCCTCCAAGCTGGCCGATCAGAAACTGCTGGTGGTGGATTCCCTGCAACTGGAAACGCCCAAGACCAAGGATTTCGCCAAGGTCCTCAAGAGCTTTGAAGCCACAAGCCAGGTGCTGGTCGTGGATTCGGCGGACAACCGCAACCTGACCCTGGGCAGCCGCAACCTGGAAGGCGTGGCGTTCCGTCCGGCGCGCCAGGTGAACACCTACGACCTGCTGAACTGCGATCGCGTGCTGATCTCGCAGCAGGCGGTCAAGGGACTCGAGGAGGCTCTGGCGTTATGAGCACCATGTACGAAATCATTCGCCGCCCCATCGTCACGGAAAAAGGCCTGGCCGGCAAGGAAACCCAGCGCACGTTGTGCCTGGAAGTGCATCCGGAAGCCACCAAGAGCGACATCAAGACGGCAGTTGAGAAGATCTTCAAGGTGAAGGTGGAAGGCGTACGCACCGCGAACTATCCGGGCAAGGAACGGCGGCGCGGCCGCTACTCCGGTTACCGCGCGGATTGGAAGAAGGCCTACGTCAAGTTGAAAGAAGGGGAAAAGATGGTCGAGTACGCCGCGCACGTGTAAGCGGCTTCGGCCCCGGACTGCGAAGAGGCAATTATGGGAATGAAGAACTACAATCCGACCACGGCGAGCCGGCGCTTCACCACCTCGCTGACCCGCGAGGAGCTGACCGCGCAGCGCCCGGAGAAGTCGCTGACCGAGCCGATGCACAAGAGCGGCGGGCGCAACTCCCAGGGTGAGATCACCTCCTGGTTCCGCGGCGGCGGGCACAAGCGCAGCTACCGGGTGATCGACTTCAAGCGCGACAAGACCGGGGTCTCGGCACGGGTGGCTTCCATCGAGTACGACCCGAACCGCTCGGCGCGGATCGCGCTGTTGCACTACAGCGACGGCGAGAAGCGCTACATCCTGCACCCGGTGGGTCTGAACGTGGGCATGACCGTCACCAGCGGTCCGGAAGCGGACATCCTGGTGGGCAACGCCCTGCCGTTGAAGAACATCCCGGCGGGCACCACGGTGCACAACGTGGAACTGAAGAGCGGCAAGGGCGGGCAGATGGCCCGCTCGGCCGGCGCTTCGGTGATGCTGGTGAACAAGGAAGGCGATTACGCCCTGCTGAAGCTGCCCTCCGGCGAGGTGCGCAAGGTGCGCTCCGAGTGCATGGCCACCATCGGCCAGGTGGGCAACGTGGATCACGAGAACGTCTCGCTGGGCAAAGCCGGACGGCGCCGCTGGCTGGGCCGCCGCCCGCACAATCGCGGCGTAGCCATGAACCCGGTGGATCACCCGCTCGGCGGCGGCGAAGGCAAATCCTCCGGCGGACGCCATCCGGTGACCCCCTGGGGCCAGCCGACGCGCGGATATAAGACCCGCCGCAACAAGGCGACCAGCCGCTTCATCGTCAAGAGGAGAAAGTAGAGGCCTATGGCGCGTTCGATCAAGAAAGGCCCGTTTATCGATTCCCATCTGCAAGAGAAGATCGAGCAGATGAACGAGAAGAATGAGAAGAAGGTTGTGCGCACCTGGTCGCGGCGCTCCACGGTGACCCCGGAGATGGTCGGGCACACCATTGCCGTCCACCAGGGGAAGAAGTTCATTCCGGTTTACGTCACCGAGAACATGGTGGGGCACAAGCTGGGAGAATTCGCTCCCACGCGGACCTTCAAGGGCCACGCGGTACACGTGGCGGAGCGGGCGGCCGCGGCGGCTGCGGCGCCCAGCGGCGGAGGCGGAGTTCCGGGCGGACCGGGCGCTCCGGCGCCGGCTGCGCCCAAGCCCAGTTAAGGACTGAAGTCGGAGAGAAACATGGAAGCCACAGCAAACAGCAAGTTCATCCGGGGCTCGGCCCAGAAGGCCCGCCTGGTGATCGACCTGATTCGCGGCAAGAATTGCGGGGAAGCCCTGGACATCCTGCGCTTCAGCCGCAAGGCCGCGGCCCGGGAGATTGAGAAGACTCTGCGTTCGGCCATCGCCAACGCCGAGAATCGCGAAGAGAGCGTGGATGTGGACAAGCTCTACGTCCGCCGCGCGGTGGTCAATGAAGGGCCGCGCATGAAGCGCATCCGGCCGGCGCCCATGGGCCGGGCCTACCGCTATCAGCGGCGCATGTCGCATATTCACATCCAGGTCGAGGAGAAGGAATAAACTATGGGTCAGAAAGTTCATCCCTACGGATTCCGGCTGGGCTACACCAAGACCTGGCGCTCCCGCTGGTACGCTAAACACGATTACGCCAAGCTGCTGCACGAGGATCTGGAACTGAAGGCAATGCTGCGCGACCGCTTGAAGGCCGCGGGCCTGAGTTCGATCGAGGTGGACCGCCCGGGCAGCAAGCTGCGGGTGACCATCCGGACATCCCGGCCCGGCATCATCATCGGGCGCAAAGGCTCGGAGATCGACAAGCTCAAGCAGGAACTGCAGAAGAAGACCGGACGCGACGTATACATCGACATTCAGGAAGTGCACAAGCCGGAGCTGGACGCCCAACTGGTGTGCGAATCCATCTGCATGCAGCTCGAAAAGCGGGTGGCTTTCCGGCGGGCGATGCGCAAGGCCGTGGATTCGGCGCTGCGTTTCGGCTGCAAAGGGATCAAGGTGCGGGTGGGCGGCCGCTTGAACGGCGCGGAAATCGCCCGCAGCGAGTGGTACCTGCAGGGGCAGTTGCCGTTGCATACCCTGCGCGCGGACATCGACTACGGCTTTGTGGAAGCCTACACCACCTACGGCGTGATCGGGGTGAAGTGCTGGATCTACAAGGGCGAGATTCTCGATCCGCGGGGACGGCGCGCAGCCGCGCCGGCGCAGCAGGCTTAGGAGAAGAGCAGACGCCATGTTGATGCCCAAGAAAGTGAAGTATCGCAAGCAGCAGCGCGGACGGCGCGCCGGCAAAGCCTGGCGCGGCTCGACCCTGGCCTTCGGCGATTTCGGCCTGAAGGCGCTGGAGCCGTTCTGGGTGACCGACCGCCAGATCGAAGCGGCGCGCGTGGCCATGACCCATTTCTTGAAGCGCGGCGGAAAAGTCTGGATCCGGATCTTTCCGGACAAGCCGGTGACCAAGAAGCCCGCGGAAACCCGCATGGGCAAGGGCAAGGGCGCTCCCGATCATTGGGTGGCGGTGGTCAAGCCGGGGCGAATCATGTTTGAGATGGAAGGCGTCACCGTGGAAACGGCCAAGGAAGCCATGCGTCTGGCCGCCGACAAGCTGGGGTTGAAGACCACCTTTGTCTCCCGGCCCGGCGTGCACACCGTGACGGCGGTTTAGGAGAAGGACGAGAAACATGAAGGCAGAAAAGGCGTTCAAACTGCGGGACCTGTCGACCGGCGAGCTGGAGGCGCGGGGCCGCGATCTGGAAGAGCGTATCTTCCGGGTGAAGTTTCAGGCCGCCACTACCCAAGGGGAAGGGCTGAGCAGCCTGCACGCCCTGAAGACCGAGCGGGCGCGGGTGCAGACCCTGCTCACCGAGCGGCGCAGCCAGGAGAAAAAGTAAGTCATGGCGGACACGAATACGACGGGCCTGAAGCAGGAAAAAGTCGGCGAAGTGGTCAGCACCAAGATGAAGAAGACCATCGTGGTGGAAGTCACGCGCCGGCGGGCTCATCCGGTGTATCACCGGGTGATTACGCGCGGGAAAAAGTTCTATGCGCACGACGAGAAGGAGTCCGCCCAAGTGGGCGACGTGGTGCGCATCGTGGAAAGCCGTCCGCTGAGCCGTTTGAAGCGCTGGCGGCTGGCTGAAATCATTCGCCGCTCCCGGGTTGCGGGCGTGGCCGAGCTGCCGGAACCCGTGGTTGCGGGCGCACCGGCCCAGGAGAAGTAACCATGATCGGGATGCGCACCCATCTGCAGGTGGCCGATAACTCCGGGGCCCGGATGATTTCCTGCATTCTGCCGCTGGGCGGGTCCACCGGCAGCCGTGCCGGCCTGGGCGACGTGATTACCGCTTCGGTCAAGGAAGCGGCTCCGGACAGCGCCATCAAAAAGGGCAAGGTGGTCAAAGCGGTGGTGGTCCGCATGCGCAAGGAGCAGCGGCGCAAGGACGGCACCTACATCCGCTTCGACGAGAATGCCGCGGTGCTGATCAACGACGCCGGCGAGCCTGTGGGAACCCGCGTGTTCGGTCCGGTGGCCCGCGAGCTGCGCGAGAAGAAGTTCATGAAGATCGTCTCCCTCGCGCCGGAGGTGCTCTAAATCATGATTAAGATCCGCAAGAACGACCGCGTGCAGGTGATCACCGGCAACGACGCGGGCAAGGCCGGACGGGTCCTGGAAGTTTATCCGGAGAAGCATCGTCTGCTGGTGGAGCACGTGCACATGATCAAGCGGCACACCCGGCCCAACCCGGCCAAGCAGATCAAGGGCGGGATTGCCGAGCGCGAGGCGCCCATTCACATTTCCAACGTGTTGCTGGTCTGTCCCAGTTGCAGCAAGCCGTCGCGGGTGGGGTTCCATTTCAATGCCGACGGGCGCAAAGTGCGCGTCTGCCGGGAATGCCAAGCGGTAGTGGACAAGTAGAGCGACGAATTAGAGGAAACATGGCCGCAAGACTTAAAGATCGTTACGACAAGGAAATCGCCCCGACCCTGAAGAAGGAGTTCGGCTATTCCAGTTCCATGGCCGTGCCCCGGTTGAACAAAGTGGTGATCAACATGGGCATGGGCGAAGCCACCCAGAACGTGAAGGTCCTGGACGGAGCGGCGCAGCAACTGGCGGCCATCGCCGGCCAGAAGCCGGTAATCACCAAGGCCAAGAAGTCCATTGCCGCGTTCAAGCTGCGCCAGAACCAGTCCATCGGGGTGATGGTGACCCTGCGCGGCGACCGGATGTACGAGTTCCTGGACCGCCTGCTGAACATCGCCTTGCCGCGGGTGCGCGACTTCCGCGGCGTCTCCAACAAGGCGTTTGACGGCCGCGGCAACTACACCCTGGGGCTGCACGACCAGTTGATCTTTCCGGAGATCGACTACGCCAAGGTGGAGAAGGCCAAGGGCATGAACGTGACCATCGTGACCACGGCCAAGAGCGATCCGGAAGCGCTGGCCCTGTTGAAGCATCTGGGAATGCCCTTTAGGAAGTAAAGGATTCGATGGCCACCGAGACACCGAGAGCACCGAGAACGCCAGGGCAGGAATCGGGAGGTTTTCTCGGTGCCCTCGGCGCCTCGGTGGCAAGGAAAAGCTGAGGGAAACGAATGGCAACTACCGCGAGAATCGCGAAGGCAAAGAAGACGCCGAAGTACAAGATCCGGGCGCGCAACCGCTGCCAGATTTGCGGACGCTCCCGGGGTTTCCTGCGGAAGTTCAAGCTTTGCCGCTTGTGCTTCAGGAACCTGGCGCTGCGGGGGGAGATCCCCGGAGTGATCAAGTCGAGTTGGTAGAGAAGAAGGGCGGTCCCGCGCTGCGGGAGCCGCTGGGTAGCGAGGACTATGAACGTAACTGATCCGATCGCCGATTTCTTGACTTCCCTGCGCAACGGGCTGCGGGCACGGCACAAGACCGTGGAAGTGCCCGCGTCGCGGCTGAAGGCGCAGATGGCCGCCATCCTGCGGGACGAAGGCTATATTGCCGGCTTCCGCGAGGTGGCCGACGGCGCCAAGAAGCGCATTGAACTGCGCCTGAAGTACGGCAACAACAACGAGCCCATCATCACCCGCATCCAGCGGATCTCGCGGCCCGGCCGTCGCGTCTACGTCGGCAGCCGCGAAGTGCCCAAGGTGCTGGGAGGCATGGGCATCAGTATCTTGACCACCCCGAAAGGGTTGATGACCGGCAAAGCCGCGCGCAAGGAACACGTGGGCGGCGAAGTGCTGTGCGAGGTCTGGTAAACACCGGCCAACGGAGCGAGGAAAACGAGATGTCGCGAATTGGAAAAAAACCGATTCCGGTGCCCGCCGGAGTAGATGTGAAGATCGAGGGCGGAGCGGTCCGGGTGAAAGGGCCCAAGGGCACTTTGCTCACCCCGCTGCCGGCGGGAATCACGCTGGAGAAGAAGCCCGGGGTCCTGCTGGCGGTGCGCGAGAACGATTCGCAGGCCGCGGTGCACGGGTTGGCCCGCAGCCTGGTAGCCAACGCCGTTCAAGGCGTCGCCACCGGCTTCCAGAAGGAACTGGACATTGTCGGGTTGGGCTATCGCGCCGAGAACAAGGGCAAGTACGTGGTCCTGACATTGGGCTACTCGCATCCCATCGAGTTCCCGATTCCCGAGGGCATCACGGTGGCCATTGAGAAGCAGACCCACATGGTCATCAGCGGAGCCGACAAGCAGAAAGTCGGCCAGGTGGCCGCCAACATCCGCTCCTTGCGCACGCCCGATCCGTACAAGCAGAAGGGCGTCCGCTACACCGGGGAGAAACTGAAGAAGAAGGTGGGCAAGGCTGGAGCTGCGGCCGGAGGTACCAAGTAACATGGGCATGGTCCAGATTTCGAAGAATGATGTCCGCCGGCGGGTGCATGAGCGGATCCGCCGCAAGCTGCGCGGGACGCCGGAGCGTCCCCGCCTGAACGTGTACCGCTCGCTCAAGCAGATCTACGCCCAGGTGATCGACGACCAGGCGCAGCGCACCCTGGCTTCCGCCAATTCCGGCGAGAAGAGCGCGGGCGCCAGCGGCGGCAACCTGGCGGGCGCCAAAGCTGTCGGCAAACTGATCGCCGAACGGGCCAAGGAAAAAGGCGTCGAAAAGGTGGTCTTCGACCGCGGAGGCTATCGCTATCACGGGCGCATCAAGGCCCTGGCCGACGCAGCCCGCGAGGCGGGCCTGAAGTTCTAGCCTCAAGCTATAGGAGGATTGGTGGCAGGTAAAAGAATCGATCCGGCGAACCTAACATTGAAGGACCAGGTAGTGTCCATCAACCGCGTCACCAAGGTGGTGAAGGGCGGCAAGAATCTGAGCTTCAGCGCGCTGGTGGTGGTCGGCGATCCCGACCAGAACATCGTGGGCTTCGGCACGGGCAAAGCCCGCGAAGTGCCTGCGGCCATCCGCAAGGGCATTGAAGCGGCCAAGAAGAACCTGACCCGGGTGAACACGCGGAAGGGCACCATCGCCCACGTCGTGCTGGGACGGTTCGGATCGGGCCAGGTGCTGCTCAAGCCGGCCTCGGACGGTACCGGGGTGATCGCCGGGGGACCGGTGCGCGCGGTGATTCAGGCCGTGGGCATCCCCAACGTGCTGACCAAGTCCATCGGCTCGGCCAACCCGCACAACGTAGTCAAGGCCACCATGGACGCGCTCAAACAATTGCGGGATCGCGCCGAAGTGGCCGACTCGCGGGGCAAGTCCGCGGACGACCTGTAAAGCGAGAGAAACCTATGGCCAAAGAGAAAACGATTCGGATCAAGCAGGTGCGCAGCGGGATCGGCTTTCCCAAGAAGCAGAAGCTGGTGATTGCCGGCCTGGGATTCCGCCGCCTGCAGGATGTGGTCGAGCGGCCAGACAACCCGTCGATCCGTGGCATGATTCATAAAGTGCGTCATTTGGTGGAGGTCGTGGAGTAGCCATGAGACTGCATCAACTGCGTCCCCCCAAGGGGCAGAAGCATTCGATCAAGCGCGTGGGCCGCGGCATGGGCTCAGGCGGGCGGCGCGCCGGGCGCGGCGACAAGGGCCAGAAATCCCGCAGCGGCTACAGCCGCCGGCTGGGCTTTGAAGGCGGACAGAATCCCCTGATCCGGCGGACACCCAAGCGCGGCTTCACCAACATTTTCAAGAAGCGCTTTGCGGTGGTGAACCTGGAAACGCTAAGCCGTGTGGAAGGCGTGGATCCGATCACCCCGGAAGTGCTCCTGAAGCAGGGCGTGATCAAGAAACTGCACCAGGGGCTGCGGGTGCTGGGCAACGGCGAGGTCGGCCGCAAGGTCACCGTGCGCGCCCATCA
>CAYPHP010000101.1:0-6634 GCA_964410045.1 uncultured Acidobacteriota bacterium
GCGGCTGGCCTCCTCGGCACGGTCCTTGGCCACCGTCATGTCGGCGTTGGCGCGGCGCAACTCCACGGTGCGCGCGGCCACCTGCTCCTCCAGCGAGTCGTGGCTCTTGCGCAGGTCCTGATCGCGGCTCTGGATCTGCGCCAGCATTTCGTTGAAGCCGTCGATCAACGCGCCGAGTTCATCGCTGGCGTGTTTGACCGCGCGGATGGAGTAGTCTTTGCGCGTCGAGACCTGCCGGGCGGTGTTCACCAGATGCAAGATCGGATCGGAAATGGCCCGGTTCAAACGTGCGGACAGAAGCTGGCTGGCCAGCAGCACCGCCGCCAGCAGCAGCGAGACCAGGGCCGCGTAGCGCACCAGCCGGTCGTTGAGTTCGCGAAGATCGGCGGTGATCGAGATGGCCCCGACGCGATCTCCGTCGAGCTGGATCTCCCGGGTCACCGTGAGCAAGCCATCCTGAATGTTGGGGAGCGCCGGGGCCGGCGCCGGCTGGGGTGGGACCTCGGTTCGGCCTGCTAAGGAATAGCCGGCAAAGCCGCGGCCTTCCCGTGTGTAGACGAACGCGGAAACCACCTGTTCCTCGGCGGCCAGCGCTCGCAGCGTCTGGCGGGCGGCGGCGGCATCGTCGAATGCCAGAGCCGCGGTGCAGTTCGACCCGATGGTTTCCGCCAGCACCGAAAAATGACGCTTCATATCCCGCCGGGCGGTGATCTGGTCGTAGGTGATCAGGGCCACCGACACCACCAGCAACGCCAGGCCGCTGACCACGATGCTGATCAGGGCCAGCTTCCTGCGGATCGAGATTGCCGCCAGGGCCATCATGCTCATTTCTCCAGACCCTTGGAACGCTCCGCGGACAGGGCCATGAGTTTCGAACTCACCTTCAGGTGGGAGCGCTCCACGTTTTCCCGATGGATCACGAAGCGCAGGCGGTCTCCTTCCCGCAGCAGGCGGATCATGCCGCCGCGCGCGGCAAACTCTTCGCTCTCTCCCACGCTTAAGACGTCGCCTTGGATCAGCGACTCGGAGAGAGGGAAACCCTTGGAATCGCCGGCGTGATAGAGGATCTGACAGGTCCGCGGCCCGACCGCTTTGGTCAGGCGGTGGACGACCAACTCGCGCTTGTTGACGGTCTTGGAGCCGAGAACGCCCTGAAAGGCCTCGGCCACGGCCACGTCTCCGGCAATGCAGACCATGATGGGCGATCCGGAATCGTCGAACGCCTCCGCCGGCCACTCTACGAATTTTGCGAAATTGTAGACGAACGCGGCGCGCAGTTGGTATTCCGCCGTGGTCTTGGCTTGCGCTCGGGAGCCGGCAGGCGCGGTCAGGATCCAGCAACAAAGCAGCAGAAGATACACACCGGCCAACCGGAGTCGCTGAACTCGCTGCTCGGCCGGGCCGTTCAGAAGGTCCATGTGACCTTTCCGAGGATGGCCCGGTGCACCGGGCTGGAATGCACCTGGTCGGACGGATCGGCAAACTCCAGGCGGCGGCGCGTCAGCAGGTTCTGGCCGACGACGCTCCACTCCAGGTTTTCATTCAGGCGCCCGCCGATGCGGGTGTCCAGACGATGGCCGCTGGGGATCCGTTGATTCGAAGTCCGGAAGGAACTGCCGTAGTATTGCGTGGTTTCCCATTCCAGGCTGGGACTGATCTGGACCTGGCTGCTGAACCGCGCCTGATGCTCAGGGGAATTGACCGAAACGATGCGCCCGCGTCCGGAATCCGGCGGCACCCGGCTCTCCAGCAGGGAGTATCCGGTGGTCAGCTTCCATTTCGGATGGACCACCCACGAGCCGATGGCTTCTCCGCCGAACGTAGCTCCGGAGTAGCCGTTGATCACATAGATCGGCACGACCACCCGGGGCGGCTGGGCGCTGAGGTCCGGGAAGGGCTGCCCGTTCTGATAACTGGGCAGGTTGTCGTAGTTGTTGTGGAACACGGCCAGATCCAGGTGGAATCGGCGATTGGGCTGAAAGCGATACCCGGCTTCCCAGGCCAGCACCGTCTGCGACTGATCCGCTGAGTTCCCGATGTAAGAGACCACCGAAGGCAGCGGTCCGGGAATCACGCTGATGTTGAAGCGCACGTCGCGGCTGCGATTCAGCGACTCCACGGCGCGGGAAACCGCCGTCCACAGGCTGTTCCTGGCGTTGGGGGTCCACAGCAGCCGCGCCTCGGGCTGAATCTCAAACCCGCTGTAGTCGTTGTGCTCGAGCTTGGTTCCTAAGATCAGAACCAGGCGATTGGGCTTCAGGCTGATCTGGTCCTGGAAGAAGACGTTGGCCAGGTTCTCGCCCCGGCTCGCGGGCTGGAAGGAGATGATCGGGCTGCCGATGATGTGATCCCGGGAGTAGCGGTAGCCGAGGCCCCAGACGATTTCGTGACGCGCGCCGGCGATCCAGTGGTGCTGGAAATCCAGGTCGTAGGTGTTGCGCCGTTCTTCGTAGTCCGAGCCGCTGCGCACGGTGCGGTCGAAATACCACTGCACCGTGGTGTCGGACCGAGGGGAGAAGGCATGGCTCCAGCGGGCCAGCACGTGTCCTCCCGCAGTGCTCACGCGATCGCGCACTTCTGTCTGGTAGGGAGGGACCAGCAGCGCTTGGGCGAAAGCCCGGCCGTTGCGCCCGTCGTAGATGTCCGCGTCCACCGTCAGCGTGTCGGCGGTCCGCAGATTCCAATCCATCCGGAAACCACCGCGCAAGGCACGCCGGGAATCGGGATTGTCCGCTCCGGGATCTTCGAAGAGGCCCCGGCGGTTGGAGTACTTCGCGTACACCCGGTAGAAAGCGTTGGGCGAGAACTGGCCACCGTAACGAAGCACTCCGGTAGCGGCTTCCTCGCTGCCGGTGGTGGCGGTGAACAGGCCGCCTTGCGTCGCCTGGGCCTGCTTGGTGATGATATTGATCACTCCATTGACGGCGTTGGCGCCCCACAACGTGCCGCCCGGTCCGCGGATCACTTCAATGCGCTCGATGTCTTCGATCACCGTGTCCTGGACGTCCCAGTTGACTCCGGAAAACAGCGGCGTGTACAAGGTGCGTCCGTCCTGCAGGACCAGCATCTTGTCGGCGTACCGTCCGTTGAAGCCCCGCGAAGTGATGGCCCAGATGTTGCCGTCAATCCGGGCCACGCTCATGCCGGGAACCAGCCGCAACAGTTCGGGAATGCTGGTCAGCCCCGAGCGCCGGATCTCCTCCTGCGTGATCACATAGATCGCGGCCGCGGCCTGCGAAACTTTCTGCTCGCGCTTGGCCACCGAGGTGATATCCAGCCCCATCAGGTCTTCCAGGCTGAGCTTGGTCAGGTCTCCCGTTTGGGCTTGTGCGGCAACCGCAAACGCGATTGCCAAGGAGCGGAACAGAGTGAGGCATCGCATACCTGTTTTCCATGCAATAGCCCTGCCAAGTTAGGGGGTTCTAAGCGGCTGAAAACGAATAGCGTGAGTTCGCCAGCGCGGCCCACTGGGGGAATCGGTCCCAGAATGGCACTGATCGCGGCGGAATCGGCGTGACCCGTCCGGTCAGGGATTGTAATGCCCGCGAGCTTGGCGGAAGATTACGCGGATGCCGACACCTCGCTCGGACGTCTTCGCGGTCAGCCTTCCCAAGGAAGGGAGGCGAAACGAGGATGTAGTTGGCTTCGATTCTCGCGGCGCGGAACCGGATGAGCAATTGCTGATCGTGGTAGCGGACGGCGTCTCCAGCAGCGCCCGCGGGGCGGAAGCAGCGACGGTCGCCATCAACGAGATCTGTGCGTCGTTTCGGGAGTCTCGTTTCCGGCAGGAGACGGCGGCCCAGGAGATGAGCAGCCTGCTGATCGAAGTGAATCGCTGCGTGGCCGCCGGACTTGGCGGCGCCGGCCTGTGCAGCTTCGCCGCGGCGCTCTGGCTTCAGGAATCGAACGTACTGGTGATCGGCAATATCGGCGACTCGCCCGCTTACTTCTGGGACTATCAATGCCTGCATGCGCTCGGGCATCTCGACCGGGCCGTGGAGGCGATGCGGCCTTATCTCACTCAGGCCGTCGGGCAAATGGCCAGAGTCAATCCCAACATCGCTGAGTACCACGTACCCCCGTCCGGCGGGATTCTCTGCGTGACCAGCGACGGCGTGCTGGAGCGCAGGCTGGAAGAGTTCCTCAGGGAGTTCGGGAGCCGGCTGACCCAGGCGCGAGCAGAGGAGTTCTGCCGGCGCACGCGCCTCGAGTCCGCTGACGACACCACGCTGGCCGCGGTGCGGCTGGGTCCTCCGCATCGGAGTGACCTGGAACGCGGCATGCAGGGGTACGCGTCGCGCTCCGGCGTCGAGCGCGCCGGTCTGCTGACCCAGGCCGGCGACGCGGTGTACGTGCCCGTGCAATCGCTGGCCGACGCCTTTTGGACCGAGGGGGACGAACAGCGAGGACGGCAGATCCTCGAACTCATGGAGCGCCACGGCGGCGACTGGACCAGCGTTGAATGGACGGCGTTCCTGGATCGCTGTGCCAGGGAACGCCGGCGGCTGTTGTTGAGCGCTTCCAGAGCCGGGACCATCTGGATCAATCGCCGGGAAGTGAGTTAAACTCGCTGGACACTAGACCGGTCTCATAAAATGCCGTACATCAAGATGGGCGGGCACGGAGGCCCGCCCCTACACTCGCCTCTTGTAGGGGCGGGGCTCCGTCCCCGCCCTCTCGTGTGGCTTATGCGATAGGCTCTAGACCGATGCAATTGACCCCTGGTACTCGACTGGGACCTTACGAAGTGCTGGCGCCGATCGGCGCCGGCGGGATGGGCGAGGTGTATCGCGCCCGCGACGCTCGCCTGGGCCGCGAGGTCGCGGTAAAGGTTCTACCCGCTCACAACCTGAGCGCCGAGCGCCTGCAACGTTTCCTGCGCGAAGCCCGCGCCGCTTCGCAACTCAATCATCCCAACGTCGTGGCTGTTTACGATCTGGCCGAGCAGGATGGCGTGCACTTCATCGTCATGGAGTTCGTTGACGGCAAGCCGCTGTCGCAGGCGATTCCGCCGGGCGGCTGGAATCCTCCGCTGGTCACCGGGTACGCCCTGCAGATCTGCGGGGCGCTGGCCAAGGCGCACGCCGCGGGGATCGTGCATCGCGATCTGAAGCCCGCCAACCTGATGGTGACCGCCGACGGAGCGATCAAGGTGCTCGACTTCGGGCTGGCCAAACTCCGTGAGCCGGACGCGGAAGACGCCACGCTCACCGCCGAGACGCAGGCCGGAACAGTGATGGGCACTGCCGCCTATATGTCGCCGGAACAAGCCGCGGGACGTCCGGCGGACGCCCGCTCGGACATCTTTTCGCTGGGCCTGGTGCTCTACGAGATGCTCTCGGGGCAACGGGCATTCCGCGGGGAAACCGCGGTCTCCACGATGGCCGCGATCCTGGGCCAGGAACCGCGGCCGTTGCGCGAGGTCGCGCCGCAAACGCCGCCGGAACTGGAGCGCATCGTCACGCGATGCCTGCGCAAGGAAGCCGGCAAGCGCTTCCAGAATGCCGTGGACCTGAAGCTGGCGCTCGAAGAACTCGGTGTCGCCGCTCCGGCTGAGACGCCGTCCATCGCGGTGCTGCCGTTCTCCAACCTGAGCCCGGACAAAGAGAACGAATATTTCTCCGACGGCTTGGCCGAGGAGATTCTGAACGCGCTGACCCAGCTTCCCGGCCTGCGGGTGATCGCTCGGGCCTCGGCCTTCGCCTTCCGCGGGCGCGAGCACGCTTTGGCCGAGATCGGCGAGAAGCTGAAGGTCCAGAGCATCCTGCAGGGCAGCGTGCGCCGCGCGGGAAATCGCGTCCGGGTGACCGCGCAACTGATCAACGTGGCCGACGAATCGCAGCTCTGGTCCGAGCGCTACGACCGCGAGATGACCGATGTCTTCGCGATCCAGGATGAAGTGGCCCACGCAATCGTCGAGAAACTCAAGGTCAAGCTGGGCGGCAAGCCGGATGCGCCGCTGGTGAAGCGCTACACCGAGAATCCGGAAGCGCAGAGCCTGTTCCTGAAGGGCCTGTTCTACGCCCACCGCTACACGCCGGAGGACTGGCCCAAGGGCCGGGAGTACGTGGAGAAGGCGGTGGCCACCGAGCCGCGTCACGCCCCGGCTTGGGTGCAATTGGCGGAGTATCACATTCATCAGGCCATGACCGCAGCCGGCGCGCCAACTTCGGAGATGCCGCGGGCACTCGAGGCCGCTCAGCGGGCCGTCGCCGCCGACCCGAATCTGTCCGCGGCGCACGCTGCAGCGGCCTTCGTATCCGGCTTCCACCAGCATCGCTGGAGCGAAGGACTGGCGCAGATTGAAGCCGCCGCGAATTTGCCGCCGGCTTTCTGGTATTTCGCCTGGGGCGGATGCATTCGTTGGAGTAACGGGAAGTTCGACCAAGCCATCGAGAGCCTTCGGAAGGCGCTGGCGCTCGACCCGCTATCGCTGGTCGGCCACTTTTGCATCTCCTTGATGTACAACTGCCGCGGCCAGCACGATCTGGCCCTCGAACACGCCGCGCAATCCGTGGACGTCAATCCCAACTTCGGGTCGGGCCTGGCGATGCTCGGAGAAGCGCACTCCAATCTCGGAAGGGTGGCTGAGGGTGTCGAGTGGCTGGAAAAGGCGCGCCAGGCCGCTCCTGAA
>CAYPHP010000101.1:6644-7779 GCA_964410045.1 uncultured Acidobacteriota bacterium
CAATCCGGGTTGTGGGGTTATCTGGGACTGGCCTACGTGCGCGCGCGCCGCCGCGCCGACGCCGAGCGGTTACTTGCGGAACTCGAGGCAGGCCGCGCGCAGAGATTCGTGTCTCCGTATGCGCTGTCGATGTGCGCGCTCGCGCTCGACGATACGGACCGCGCCTTGCACTGGCTGGATACCGCCGTTTCGGAGCGGGATGGCTGGCTGGGCTTCGTGCCCGGGAATCCACACTTCCACGCATTGCGCTCCGATCCGCGCTTCGCGGAGATCATGAAACGCGCGAATTTACCTGGTTGAACGAGCGCGAGGGTGACCGAGCGGGTGCTTCCCTGGAATACCCGCTCGTTCACACTCGCGGCTCGTCCCGAAATGCGCCGGTGTTTACCTCATACCCACCGTGCTCCGGCCGGTGGCCGAGACTCCGCCCACCATCACGTTGACGCGCTGATCGCCGGATGTCACTCCGGGCGGGACCATCACGTTGATCTGGTACAGGCCAACGAAGCCGGGAGCCAGGCCCGCGAAGATCACCGGGGCTTCGATCCCGGAGATGGTTGCGCGAACCGGAGCCGTGACGCGGCTGAGGCCTTGGGTCGCTGCGCCGCTGGCCACCGCAGGGGAGACTTCGCCGAAGCCGGTGCCGAACAGCAGGACCATCTCACCCGCCACCACCGGACGGCTGGCCGTGACCGGCGAGAAGTCAGCGTGCAGTATCGCGCCGACTCCCGAGCCGTCCTGCGATGTAGTGAACAAGGCGGGCGCGGTGCCCAGGAAGATCCGCTCGGCTGCGGTGATCTGGCCATTATTGTTGACCACGACCTCGGCTTGCGACGTGCCGCTCAGCTCGAACGGGATCTGGATGTTGATCTGGTCGCTGGTTCCCGCGCTGAGGGCCAGCAGTGGAGCGGGAATGCCGCCCACCATTACGCTGACTCCGGCCATGCTGGTGGGCAACGGAATGCGCGAGGCCGACGTGGTGCTGCCGGCGATCTTCAGACCGAAGACGGAAGCCAGCGAGCCCAGCGCCAACGGGGAAGGCGAACGGGCGAAACTAGCCGCGCTGACAACGCCGCCCTGGAAAATCGTGTTCACCGATTGAGCGGCCACCACGCTGGAAACGGAGTCGCGGACA
>CAYPHP010000101.1:7789-9222 GCA_964410045.1 uncultured Acidobacteriota bacterium
CCGTCAAGGTCAGTGGACCGAGAGACAGCGGGCGGAAGATCCCTTCAAACTGCCCGTTGCCCATGTCGTCCAGAGTCAGGACCGGCTCGGTGCCCGACGATTTCACGATCACGGTTGCGCCGGTTAATGCCGATCCCCGAGTGTCGAACACGGAGACGCTGATGTTCACCGGCAGGCCCACTTGTGCGCTGAAGCCTTCCGGCGGATAAGCGATCACCGCGACAGCCGGAGCCACCGCGTTCGATGTGGTGTTCACGGACATAGCGTTCATGGACGCTTCCGCGGAGCTGGTAACCACAAGCTTCACAACTACGGAGTACAGCGAGGCTCCGCTGGCCGGGGCTGGAGTGAAGACCACGGCTCCGGCGTAGACGCCAGGCGCCAGGCCGGTGATGTTCGCCGAGACCGCCACGTTGCTGGAGGTTCCGGCGGTGGCCGTGCCCGAAGCGGGCGAGATGCTCAGCCAGTTGCCGCCCACGGCGGTGGATGCCGCAGCGGTCCAGGCGATGCTGGCCGCGCCTTCCGCTTCCAGCTTCACGTTCTTCGACGCGGGGTTGCTGCCTCCGGCGGTGGCTTGGAACAGCAGCCCGCCGGGTTCCACGGAGAGCCGCGGAGGCTGCGTCGTGCTGCGAACACGAAGCGCCACGTGGACGTTGTGGACGGTCTGCGCAGCGCCCGGCGTGTTGATCTGGATGTTGCCGGTATACGTGCCGACGGCCAGCGTACCGGCCACGGCGGCGTTGATGGACGCCGTGATCGTGCCCGGCACCGCGCCGGACGCCGGAGTGATCGCCAGCCACGCGCCACCCGAGGCGGTGGTCGCCGATGCTGTGAAGGTCAGACCGCTGGCCGCGCTGTTGATCTGGATGGCTCGCGAGAGCGGCGTCGCCACTTGAGTGGCCAGGCTGAAGCTGAACTGAACCGCGCGCGGCGAGATGGTCACGCGGGGCTGTTGCGCTCCACGCACTCTCAGGAAGACCCGGGTCTCGTCGGTGCCCGCGGCGCCTCCGTTCACGATGACCTTGCCGCTGTACATCCCGGGGCTGAGCCCGGCGGGGTTGCCGGTGATCTGGATCTTGCCGTGTCCCGACCCGGTGGCCGGAGAGACGGAGAGCCAGGTTCCGCCGGAAGGAGTTTCGATCAGGACCGAGGTGGTCCAGTTGACCGAGCGATTGCCTTGCACATTCACCTGCACGTCGCGGGTGCGCGGCGCAGCGGTGTTCGACTCGAACTCGAAGTGGACCGTCGGCGGTTCCAGACGCATTTCGGGCGACTTGTTGCCTCCGCCGTCATCGTCATCGTCGTCGTCGTCCTCTCCCACTTCGAACTCGACGTCAACGGTAGCCGTATTGCTGCCGCTGGTGACGATCACTTTGCCTCGATACTCGCCGCGAGCGAGGACTACGGCATTGATCTGGAAGCCGAGATCGCGG
>CAYPHP010000102.1:0-9211 GCA_964410045.1 uncultured Acidobacteriota bacterium
CCTTCCGGCCACACCAGCGGTCCGTGCTCCTCGTGTTCCCGCGCCGCAAAATAGTGGATGCCGGCCCACGCCGAAGTGTCCGCGTCCAGCGCTCCGTAGTCGTCGCGGCAGGCGTAGTTCACGTACCAGTTCAGGTATGAAGAAGTGAACCGCTCTTGGTGCATCCACTCCTGCATTGAGATTCGGTCGTAGGACAGGCTGTCCAGCCTGTCCCTCCCCAGTTCCATCGGGATTGAGAACTGTCCTGAAGCGCGAAACTCCGCGATACGGCTGTCGAAGCGCTGAAACTGGCGGTGGTCCTCGGCGGTCAGTCCGATGGACGGCTCCAGATGCTCCTGCCAGCGTCCGTGCAGAAAGAGCCGCTCTTGTAGGGAGTGGCAGAGGTGCCGTTCGTCCCATTGCCCGTCGCGCAGCAGGCCGAGTTCCTCGCACAATTCGCGGACCAGCTTCGCGTCGCGATTGGGCACGGGAAGATAATGCGCCGCCCAGGGATACGCGGTAATCTCGTTTTCGCCCCAGCGCGAATTGCCGCCGGCCTGCGGCTCGGCCTCCAGCAGCAGAAAGTCGCGGAAGCCGCGCTTTTCCAACCGCCACGCTGCGGAGAGTCCCGCGATTCCTCCGCCCACGATGACCACCGGCTTGCTGATGGTCTCAGCCGGGGAAGCAGACGGCGCGCGATCGCGCAGCCGGTGTCCCCAGCCCTGCGATTCAAGCACGAACGATCCGCGGATGGGCGGATCGGTCTTCGGCAGCAGGCCGATGAAGGTCGCCCCTAGGAAACTCCGGCGGGAAAGGCGGTGACGCCGCTGGGTCACAATTGCGGCAACATGCCGGCCTGCTGGTAGCAGGTGAGAAAATCAAAAGAGTTCCACGCTTCGACCACTAGGCCGCCGGAAACTCGCGCGATGCACACGCCCCAGAAGTCCACCTTGTTCCGTGAGGCCGGCGCGCCGAGGTCGTCGCCCAAGTGCGTGCCGGTAACGTGACAGTGGACCGCTACGAATTCGCCTTCCGTCACGGTCCGCACGACGTTGACGCGGATGTCCGGGAACGCCTTATGAAACTGGTGGTAGAACGGCCGGAAGGCTTGCGGTCCACGAATCGGTGCGCCGCCGGGGCCCAAGCCGTGGACCACGCCGTTCGGCGCGAACAGGCGGTCGATGGTTTCTTCCTTCCCCTGGTTCCAGACTTCTTCGAACCATGTCCGCATGATCGCGTCCGGTGTGGATGCCATCGAGACTCTCCTTTAGTTCTTGGCCATCGCCTGGCCGCACTCAGGGCAGAACTTGGTGTTCGGCTCAACGCTAGCATTGCACTTCGGGCAGGTGATTTTGGGATTGAGCTTGGTCCCGCATTGCGGGCAGAACTTGGCGGTGCCGGCTTTCGCCCCGCACTCCGGACAGAATGCCGTAGCGGTCTCGCCGATCTTGAGATCCTTGGTCAGGTCGGTCGCGGCGGTCTTCTGCCAGATTTGGTCCTTAGTGGCCTGGGCTTGCGCCGCCGCCATTTCCTCCTCGACGTCTGGCGCACAGTTCTCGCACAAACTCCGTTTGTGATTCCAGCACTGTTCCGGACAGACCCACTTGCCGCAGCGGGAACACTGCTTGAAGTGAGGCTTGGCTTCCTCGACCGCGGCCTGCAAGGCGTCGTCGTGAGCCTTTCCTCCAATAGCCTGCTGGATTTCATAAGCGCCATGGCCAGCCCTGCCGAGCACTCCGCCGAAGATACTGCCCGCCGCACGCAGCAGCCCGCCCGCCACGCCGGTCACCGAGGTTTGGAAGCTGCTCAGGTAACCATTCCCGCACTTGTCGCAGAAGAATTTGAACTGATAGCCGCGGTCGGTCGAAAGGTCTTCGTGATTCTGGGTGAACTGGATGAGTCCCATGCGATACTCCCGGCTCATTCTACTTCAACCGCGGCGGCAAGGCGTATAGTGGGTGCCTGGGTATGGACCATGACCAAGCGTTTCGGATCTTCCTGATCGCCGGCTTTGCCGTTGTATTTCCCCTGGCCGTGTCCTTCCGGATCAAGTCCCAGTCGACGCGTGAGAAGCTCGACCGGCGGCAGGAGGGCTGGTTCATCCTGGCGACGCTGCGGCCGGTCGGCGGCATGCTGTGGATGGGGCTGTTCGCTTACATGATCAATCCCGCCTGGATGGCGTGGTCGTCGCTGCCGTTGCCCGTATGGCTGCGGTGGACGGGAGTGGGTGTCTGGGTGATCGCCGCCGGCCTGATGTTCTGGACGCTCAGCAGCCTGGGGAAGAACCTGACCGACACCGTGGTCACCCGGAAAGAGCATTCCTTGGTCACGCGCGGCCCGTACCGCTGGGTCCGCCACCCGTTTTACGTCTGCGCCGGTCTGCTGATCTTCGCCAGTTCCCTGATCGCGGCAAACTGGTTCATCTTCGCGGGCATCGCGGCGTTCCTGTTTCTGATCGCCATCCGAACGCGAACGGAAGAGCAGAAGCTGCTGGAGCGTTTCGGTGACAGCTACCGGCAGTACATGGACCGGACCGGGCGCTTCTGGCCCAGATTCTGAAGCCCGCAGCCTTCTAAGAAGTTTCCACTTGACAAGCACTGGCGTCTAGTACTAGTGTTATAGTAGTATGACGACGCCCAAGCGAGCCCTGACCCCGCAAGAGCTGGAGCTCATGAAGATTGTCTGGCGCCGGGAAACGGCCACCGTGCGCGACGTCTACGAGGAGCTGCTCACCCGCCGCAAGATCGCCTACACCACGGTGATGACGGTGATGAAGACCCTGGAACAGAAAGGCTACTTGAAAACTTCGCAGAAGGACCGCGCCTACGTCTACACGCCGGCGCGTCCCAAGGATCAGGTGATCCGCGGCATGGTCGGCGATTTCCTGGACCGCGTCTTCAACGGCGCGGCCCAGCCGCTGCTGGTGCACCTGCTTCAGGATCGCCGTCTCTCCGACAAGGACCTTCAGGAAATCCGCAGCCTCTTAAGGAAGGAGTCAAGAAAATGAGCTTTCAACCTCTCTGGCTCCAGAACCTGGCCGCGTTCTGTCTTCAAGTCACCTTGGTCGCGGCTGCTGCGGCGATGCTGGCTTGGGTCATGCGACTGGGACTTCCCAAGGCCCGGCTGGCCTATTGGCAATTGGTCCTGCTGATTTGTCTAGTCCTGCCGGCTGCGCAGCCCTGGAGACCGATCGAACCAATCGCCGCGCCGCGCGTTTCCCAAGCTGACGACCTCACGCCGATGTCACCAGGGACACCCGTGCGCGATACCCCCTCTCTGAGCGAAGTGACCCTACTGGTGCTGGCCGCCGGGGCGGCGATCCGGCTCCTCTGGCTGCTGGCCGGATTAGCCAGCCTGCGCCGTTTCCGGCGTAACTCACGCACGCTCGACCCGCTGCCGCCGCCGATGGAACTTGCCCAACAGCGTCTCGGAGTCCGTGCCGATTTTCGCGTTTCCGAGCGAGTTCCCGGTCCGGTAACCTTTGGTTTTCGCCGTCCGCTGATCCTTCTCCCGACGCGGGTGTTGGAGATGCCCGCTGCTTCGCAGGAAGCCATCGCCTGTCACGAATTGATCCACGTCCGCCGCTGTGACTGGGTTTGGACCGCCGCCGAGGAATTGGTGCTCGCCGTCTTCTGGTTCCATCCCGCGATCTGGTGGCTGGCGGGCCGCATCCGCTTGGAGCGGGAACAAGTGGTGGACCGTGAAGCCGTAGCGGTCACCCAGTCCGGAAAACAATACGTCGAGGCCCTGCTGGCGGTGGCCGGATTCAATCGTGAAACGCTGCTCACTCCCGTGACTTTGTTCTTTGAGGCACGCCACCTCGTCCACCGTGTCACATCCATTTTGAAGGCACCGTCCGCCAAGGAGTTGAATATGCCCAAGAAGCGTTTGATCCTCCGTGTTGCCATCGGACTGTGCGCCGCCCTTGCGGTGGCGCGGCTGTCCGTCTCCCTATTCCCGCTACATGCCCTGGTTCCCGATCAAGTGGTCGCGCAAGAAGGGCCGGTGAAGGTAGAAAGCGGGATGACCTTGGTGCACAGCACCCGCATCGTCTATCCCGAAGCTGCCCGGAAGCAGCGGATCGAGGGCGACGTGGTGGCGGAGATCACCATCGACGAGAGCGGCCAGGTGATCGACGCGCGCATTCTCAGCGGCCCGGAGCCGTTGCGGCGAGCCGTGCTTGCCGCGGTGCTGCAATGGCAATACCAGCCGAGCAATCATTCCCGCCGCGTGGCCACCGTCACGGCTCGCTTCCGCTTGCCCGGAGAAGGCGGCAAAGAAGTCGCGTTGAAGGACAAGTTGATTGCCGAGGGCGTTCCGTCCCAGGAAGCGGAGACCATGAGCCGCAAGATTCAGGAGCGGGAGCAAGAACGCGTAGCGGCCCATCTCGAAAGCCAGCTCAAAGAGCGATTGGCGGAATTGGACCGTCTGCGCGTCGAAAAAACAGACTGGACGTCGCGGATCTCCGATCGCGAGGGGCAGCTGAAGCGGGAGATTGAGGAGCTGAATCGCGCTCGGGCCGAACAGGGCGGCGTCGCCGGCGGTGTGCCGGGCGGCGTCTCTGGGGGTGTCCCGGGCGGTGTCGCTGCAGGGCTGCCTCCCTTGGGGATCCTGCTGGGCATCAAGGCCGACGGGCTCCCTCAAGCGACCCGCGACGACTTGCTGCGACGCCTTCCCGTTCGCGTCGGCGAACAGGTCAATGAGCAGACGCTCCAGCAAATCCGCGAGTTCGGCCGCGCCAATCAGCACGTGGAAATGAAAGTGGTCCGCAGCCGCGAAGGCGGGGTCTGGATCACGGTCACCCCCAAGTAGCCAAAAACTGCTCCCTCCTGTAGCGCTTGCTAGAAGAATCCCCACTCTGATAGAACACTAATCAGGGGGTTCTTTCCGATGATGGGGACTCGACGCGTTTTTGCTGCACTTCTGGTGTCCGGCGCGGCCTTACTGGCCGCTGATAACGACTGGTTCCGCTGGCGCGGAGTCAACGAGAACGGGATGGCCCGAGGCGATGCGCCCCTGGAGTGGAGCGACTCGAGTAACGTAGCCTGGAAGGTGGCGATTCCAGGGCGCGGGAATTCCTCGCCGGTCATCTGGGGCGACAAGATCTTTCTGACCACGGCTGTACCCACGGAGACAGCTCCACCGCCGGCTGCAGAACCTCCCGCTCCCGGCCAGAAGCAGCGCGGACCTGGCGGCGGGGCAGGCGCGGGCAAGGAATACAAATTCACGGTGATGTGCCTCGACCGCAAGACCGGCAAGGTCCTGTGGGAAAAGGTGGCCAACGTGGCCAAACCGCACGAAGGCTACCACGCCAAATACGGCAGCTTCGCGTCGAACAGCCCGGTGACTGACGGCAGGAACGTCTACGCGCTCTTCGGATCGCGCGGGCTCTACGCCTACGACCTGAACGGCAAGCTGGTTTGGGAAAAGCAGTTTGATCCTATGCGGATGAAGTTGCAGTTCGGGGAAGGCGCAGCCCCGGCGCTCGAAGGCGGCGTCCTGTATCTGAAGTTCGACCAGGAACAAGGCTCCTTCCTCCTGGCCGTAGACGCCAAGACGGGCAAAGAACTGTGGCGCGCGACCCGCGATGAAGAAACTTCTTGGTCGCAACCGCTGGTGCTGACCCACGAAGGGCGCAAGCAGGTAGTGGTGAGCGCGTCCAAGAAAACGCGGTCCTACGACGCGGCCACCGGAAAAGTCCTGTGGGAAGTGGCCGGCCTGGGCACCAACGTGATCCCCGTGCCCGTCACCACCGGCGACATGGTCTTTGTAATGAGCGGCCACCGGAGCCCCAACCTGCTGGCCGTCCGGCTCGGCCGTGAAGGCGACTTGACCGGCACCGACGCCGTCGTCTGGACCAACGATCGAGGAAATTCCTACACCGCTTCGCCGGTATTGCATGAAGAGAAGCTCTACTTCATCACCGACAACGGCATGCTCACCTGTTTGAACGCGCGCACCGGCGAAGCCTACTATCGCCAGCAGCGACTTCCCAAGCCCTACAACTTCAAGGCCTCGCCGGTCGGCGCGAACGGCAAGCTCTATCTGGCGACCGAAGACGGCGACGTCGTGGTGGTGAAGATGGGCGAGAAATACGAAGTCCTGGCCACCAACACGCTCGCCGACCAGATGTTCGTGGCCACTCCGGCCATCGCCGGCGGCAGCTTGTATCTCCGGAGCCAGGACGCGTTGTTCTGCATCCGGCAAGGCGCCGCGCGCTGAGGCGAGGGGGTACTACAGGGAAGGACTAAATTTCTCGAATCATCGTCAGCAGCATCTTGAAGCGCTGAACGGCCCGTAAGGCATGCGGCTGATTGGCGGGCATCACGATCGCCTCGCCCTGCTTTACTTGATACGCCTTCCCTGCGATCTCGATCTCCGCCGCGCCGTCCAGGATCAGGACCAGTGCGTCGAAGGGCGCGGTATGTTCGCTCAAGCCCTGTCCCTGGTCGAAAGCAAAGAGCGTCACTGTCCCTGTCTTCTTGCCAAGAATCTGACGGCTGACGACGGAACCCGCCTGGTATGCGGCCAGGTCCGTAAGGGCAACGACTGTCGAATGGTCCATGAACCTATACTATGAGATCGGATGAGTGGCGGCAGCGCTTCACGTTGGGCCGGCGGCCTGATCGGCCTGGTAGCTGGAGCGGCTGCGGCTATCTTCGCGGTCGGCGCGACCGCCGGCTTCCTCTGGCTGTTTGTCTTTGGCGACAATCCTTGGCCGTCGTGGAGCGGCTGGATTCTCGGGGCTGTCGCCTGCGTCGTGCTCATCACCGGGACGGTAGCGGGCGTGGTGCTTGGCGCGCGACTGAAGCCGGGCATCGTTGTGCCGTTGGCGGGAGTCGTCCTCTTGCTGGCGGCCTCGGCGGTGGCCTTCAAAGTGAACCGGGACCGCGCCGAAACATCCCGCGCGCAACTGCAAACGGCCGCTATTGCGCGGCTCTCACAGGAATGCCACAAGATCTCCGCGGTCTCACCGATCTTGCGTGCGGACAAGTCCGGCTGGGACGTGGCCATCCACTTCGCTGGCGCGCGCGCCGGTGCCTACCGGATGCGACTGGCGTTGCGGCGCAGCGGCGACGTCCTGCTTTCTCGCGAATCCCAGGTCGAGATTCCTGCCACCGACCACCAGATGACGTTGCCGCTTGAACTCAGCGATGTGATCAGCGCCTATGAGGGTCGCGTCTTCACCCGCGGCGCGCGGAACCTGGCGATCGAGGAAACAGCTCAGTTGGAGTACACCCTGGAACCGCTGCTGACCGCCGCCGAAAGCGATCAAGTGAGCGCGACCGACCTGCAGAATCTGCGCCTGGGTTATTCGCCGCTGGTCAGCAAGAAGAGCGCCGATCTTAAGATTGATTTCGTCCTGCGCTGACTACTTGGGAGCCATGCGCAGCGCGCCATCCAGGCGGATCACTTCGCCGTTCAAATAGCCGTTGCGGACAATGTGTTCGATCAGCGCGGAGTAATCCGTTTCCGGGGAGCCCAGGCGGCGCGGGAAGACCACACTTGCGGCCAGCGATTGGCGCGCTGGTTCCGGCAGGCCGGCCAGCAGCGGCGTATCAAAGATCCCGGGAGCAATCGTGACCACGCGAATGCCCACCGTTGAAAGATCGCGGGCCGCCGGCAGCGTCAGGCCGACGATGCCGCCCTTCGACGCCGAGTAGGCGATCTGCCCGATCTGCCCGTCATAGGCGGCGATCGACGCCGTGTTGATGATCACGCCGCGCTCGCCGTCCTCAAGGGGTTCGCTCTTGGCGATCGCCGCCGCTGCCAGGCGCAGCACGTTGAACGTGCCCACCAGGTTGATGCCGATCACTTTCTGAAATACGCCCAGATCGTGCGGGCTGCCGTCCTTCGAGAGCGTTCGCGCCGCCGCACCGATTCCGGCGCAGTTTACCGCGATCCGGAACGCTCCCATCTTGGCGGCCTGCTCCACCGCTGCCGAGACCTGTTCGGCGTTGGTCACATCAGCCTTGACGAACACCGCGCCGAGTTCCGCAGCGAGCGCTTCGCCTTTGGCCGCGTCGAGGTCCAGGATCACCGCCTTGGCCCCACAGCCTACCAACCGCCTCACGGTCGCGCCACCCAGTCCTGACGCTCCGCCGGTCACCAGTGCTACTGTGCCTTCAATGTTCTTCATATTCCCCGTAGGAGGGACAGCCTGATCTGTCCCCCGTCTTTCTCACGATCTGGGTACTGAACTTGGCTGCCGGGAGCCGACAGGGACAGATCAGGCTGTCCCCGAACCCGAACTCCCCCAACGCTACTGTTTCTGCCAGGTTTTTCATATCGTGGTAATCTGCGGAATCTGTGGTTTCACTTCGATTCGTGATACTCCATCTCGGTATTCACTTCCCAAACGTTGGCTTTGTCAGTTCGCCCGGCCATGATGTTATCCACAGCCGTCATGGCGCAGAGCATCGAGTGGTCCTGGTTGTTGTACTTGTGCATGCCGTTACGTCCTATCAGGAAAAGATTCTCGAAGCGGTCGACGTAACGGCGGATGACATCGAAGCGGTCATACGTTCCGAAGTAGGCCGGATAGGTCTTGGGCATGCGGTAGACGGTGGCGTCGAGAACTGAGGGCGTCTCCAGGATCCCGATCTTGGCCAGTTCCATCGCCGCGAACGCCTTCATATCCTCGTCGGACTTACGCCAGAGGTCGTCGCCCTCATAGCAGAAGTACTCGACGCCGACCCAGACCTTGGTGCGGTCGGCCACCAGGTAAGGACTCCAGTTGTTGAAGATCTGCAGGCGTCCGGCCAGCACGTCAGGCTCCTGCACGTAGATCCAGTTGTCGCGGATCAGGCTGCGCTCGCCGCTTTCCTTGTCGCGGACTTTCAGGCGATCGACCAGCAGCCCGACGGTGATGAAGTCGCGATACATCAGCCCGTCGCTGACCTCGCGGACATCCCGCGGCACTTCCGTCTCGAGGGCGCGAATCAGTTCCTGCACCGGCATTGTCGAAAAAAAGTAATCGCCTTCGAATGTTCGCATCTGTCCGCTGGATCGCTCCAACGCCTTCAGCGCCTTCACGCCGTGGTCCGGATTCACGGTTAGCGCCTGCACGTCGAGACCCGTATGCACTTCGCCGCCCATTTCCTTCACCCGCCGCGCCACTTCCTCCCACATCTGCCCGGGACCGTACTTGGGATAGAGGAAACGCTCGATCAACGAAGTCTCCACACCTTTTTGCGAGATGTCCCCGGAGGACGGCAGGAGCTTCTTGGCC
>CAYPHP010000103.1:0-9162 GCA_964410045.1 uncultured Acidobacteriota bacterium
ACGAAGTGCTGAACGCCAAGCAGCATGAGCGCGAGGCCTACATCGTGGCCCAGGCCGGCAGCAAGGGCGTGGTCACGGTGTCCACCAACATGGCCGGTCGCGGTACGGACATCTTGCTCGGCGGCAATCCGGAGTTCATGGCCAAGGAAGTCTGCTTGAAGGAGAAGCTCGCCGAGCGCCTGCCTCCCGAGCAAGCGGCCTTCACCAGCGACGAGCACTTCGTCCACTTCAATCACCTGAACCAGTTCTACCGGGTACCCACCGAGAAGTGGCGGGGCATCTTTGCCAAGTTCAAAGAGCAATGCGACAAGGAACACGATGAAGTGGTGGCCCTCGGTGGACTGCACATCCTGGGCACCGAACGCCACGAGGCACGCCGCATCGACAATCAGTTGCGCGGACGCGCCGGACGCCAGGGCGATCCCGGCAGTTCCCGTTTCTACCTCTCGCTGGAAGACGACCTGCTGCGCATCTTCGCCGGCGAAGGCATGCGCAACCTGATGCTGAAACTGGGCATGGAAGAAGGCGTGCCCATCGAGAGCCGCCTGATCAGCCGGCGCATCGCCAAGGCCCAGCAGTCGGTGGAGGCGCAGAACTTTGAAGCCCGCAAACACCTCCTGGAATACGACGACGTGATGAACAAGCAGCGCGTGGCCATCTACGGCCTGCGCCGCCAGCTCCTGGAGGGATCCGACCAGCGCGATTACCTGATCGGCGTGGCCGACGGCACGGTCGAGGCCATGCTCGACACCTACTGCCCCAAGGAAGCCCACGTTCAGGAGTGGGACTTGAGCGCCCTGAGCACCGACATGGCCGGACAGTTCGGCATCGATCTGAGCCAGGAAAGCTTCACGGACCGCAGCCGCGAAGAACTGCGCGATTTGCTGATTCGTTTGGTCCACGAACGCTACGAGTCCAAGGAAAAGCTGGTGGAGCCGGAGCGCCTGCGCTGGACCGAGCGCATGATCATGCTCCAGGTGATCGACACGCAGTGGAAGGACCACCTGCTGACGATGGACCACCTGAAGGAGGGCATCGGCCTGCGCGGGTACGCCCAGAAAGACCCTCTGGTGGAGTACAAGAAAGAGTCCTACACCATGTTCCAGGCCATGATGGATCGCATCGAGAGCGAAACCATCCGGGTGCTCTGGATGATGCAGGTGACTCTGGAAACGACCGCTGCCGCTCCCGAAGAGCGCCAGACTCAGTCGATGGATGAGTACGTGCGGGGCATCGAGCGCAAGAAACAGCGCCAGCTCGACGAAATCCAATTCTCCAGCGGCAACGAGTCCAGCACTCCGGAAACCGTCCACCGCGGCGATCGCATCGGCCGCAACGATCCCTGCCCCTGCGGATCAGGGAAGAAATACAAGAAATGCCACGGGCAAACCGCGGCGTAGGAATCCGCCTCACCCCGCCAGAGCTGCGTCCAGATTACCGAAGACTTCGAAGCTGTTCATCAGCCGGGTGAGTTCGAGGACTCTGCGCGGCGCTTCGTTCAGTCCGCACAGCGAAAGGCGTCGATGCGTCTGGCGGGAGCGGTGCAGGCACTCCACCAGCGTGGCGACGCCGGAGCTATCCAGCCCTTTCACCGCCCGGAAGTTGACGATCACCCGCCCCACGCTGGGGTCGTCGAGGGCGTGCAGCACCGTCTCGCGTACGTCCATGAACGAATAAAGATCCACGTCCCCGCTGAGGTCGACGATGGCGACCCGGGGGGCGGACATTCTCTGTTCTCTCACGGCGACCAAAGCCTCGTCGAGACCCTCGAATTCGGTTGCGGTTGCCTGACTGCTCATATCGTTCCCTCAGTTGGTACGACGAACGGGCCATCCTAAAATCGACACGGCCTTCCTACAATAATTAATGATGCGGTTCCAGGCACGGAGGTTTCAGAGAGTTGGCTACCGCAGATAGGGGATGGTCTGCGGTCCGTGCGGCAGGACGCAGAGCGTCGCGGCCGGACCGGCGGCGTGCAGCACATCGCGTACGGCGTCGGCCACATCGTCCACCGGCTGAAAGTGGGCGGCGCGGACCGCGTCTGGCGTCAGGCCTGAGGTCTTCACTTTCACTGCGGCCTTCAGTTGGATCTGGGCTTGGATCTGCACCTGCCACTGGTCGGGCCGCGAGTAACCCGGACTCTGAATCATCTCCAGCAGCTTCGCGGGCGACGGTTGGGAAGCAAGGACTTCGCCGTACGATCCGTGTGAGGGCAGACCGTCGCGGCATTCGGCAGCGCAGATGATCGTCCCTCCCGCCTTGACCACCTGGGCGGCCGCCGACATTCCCTTAACCGCCTGATACAGGTTCTGATCGAGCGGGAAACCGGAGTTCGTGGTGAGCACCACGTCGAACTGCGCGTCGACCGCACGCATGGCGTCGCGCTTGGCCGACTCGCAGGCCGCGCGATGCTCGACAAATAAATCACCGGCAAAGACGCCAGTGATCTTCTGATCGCGATTCAGGGTCACGTCGACGGCGAAATCCACACCGGCCATCGCGGCGATCTCGCGGACATCGTCATGGATCGGGTTGCCTTCCGTGACGCCCCAGGTAGCGCTCGGGTGAGCGATGCGCTGGGCGTCGTGAAGGACCAGCACCGTCTCCAAGCCGGCCAGCCCGGGGGCGACCATCTTGGGCCCGCCGCTAAAGCCGGCGAAGAAATGCGGCTCGACAAAGCCGGTGGTGATTCTGACGTTCGCATCCATCCAAGCGCGATTCAACTCCACCGGCACGCCGGTCTTGGTTCGGCCCACGTGAACGAGCGACGCGCCGTCGCGGCTGTCGTGGTTCACCACACGATACCGGTGCGCGATTTCCGCGCCCAGCATTTGCTCAAGCTCCGCGGGCGTGTTGCTGCGGTGCGTCCCGGTGGCGATCAGAATGGTGATGTCGCCGGTGGGAATATCCGGCATCTCCTCGAACAAAACGGCCAGCGTCTCCCGCCGCGGCTGCGCGCGAGTGACGTCGCAAACCGAAATGGCGACTGATTGCCCGGGCCGGACGATCTCGCGAAGAGGCGGGCGTCCCAGCGGCGCGCGAAGCGCGGCAATCAGCGCGGCGTGCGGGTCCGCGATCGCCGGCCGAAAGACCGGCTCGATCACGGTGACCCGCTCGTCGGGGAGATCCACGTCGAGGCCGGCGGCACCGTAATCCAGTCGTACACGCATGAGCGAAAAACCTCGCTCGTATTGTACGTGGGATCAGGGCACAGAGAACTCTCGCTCTCTGTGCCCCTTGGTGCCTCTGTGGTGAGTTAGAAGTAAATCCGCAGACCGAACTCCATGTTCCTTGGCGTGTTGGCCTGATCGGTGATCCGGCCAAAGGTGGTCGGCGTAGTGAGGCTCAGCGTCGGATTGCCCGTGACCATGTGGTTCATCACGTTGGTGATCTGAATGATCAGGTTGGCGCCAACGCGTTCCTTGATCAGTTTGATGTCCTTGGAGATGGTCAAGTCCACGTTCCAGCGTGAGGGACCACGCAGGCTGGTATTGCCGCCGCAACTCGTGTCCACGCCCAGAACGCACGGACGGAACTGCTTGATGACGGCCGCAGGGTCGGCAAACAGGTTGATGCCCTCCGGGTTGTTGGTGCCGACGCCGCCCGATCCGAAGTTGTTGTATTGCGGCGAACTCCCGCCGGTAAACGGCGACGCGGAGACCGCCCGATCGGCGTTGGAGGTCACGGAAGCCGGCGGGGTTGACTGGCCAAACGACTGGCAACCTGCCCCCGAGCACCCTCCCGCGGTATAGGTCACTGCCAGGCCGGGCCCGCTCTGGGCGGTGAAGATGGGCGAGAACGTCCATCCTCCGAGCAGACGCCCGAGAACACCGCGCTGGCTCTTGAACCACGGTGGCTGGTAGTACATGGCGTAGTTGTAGAGGTACTTGATGTCGAAGCCCTGGGTCCCGTAGTTCGCCCGCTGATTCCAGGGATCGAGCGCCGTTTGCGAGCTGGTCGCCTGGATCACTGAGGCAGTGCCGAGGGCCCGGCCCCAGGTGAAGTTGGAAGTGGCCGTGACGCCGTGCCAGTCGGCCATCCGGAACGAGAAGAACAAGGCGTTGTAGTTCCCGTAGCCGACGCTGGTCTCGGTGGTGTACGCGGTCCCCTGCCCTTGTCCCCCGCCGATCGGGGAACTGATCATGGTGCGTCCCAGCGTCCATCCGTTGGCCCGATTGAGGGAGGACCACAAGTCAGAAACTGCCGTTTGCCGAATCGCATTGAGGTTGTTGGTGGCCACCGCGACCGTGCAACTGGAGAAGTTGCGGCAATAGGCCGACGTTGGGCCGCCCAGGGCAGCCTCGAAGAAGGGCTGGACGGGGATGTTGGCCGCAGCCGGCAGCGCCGCAGCGCAAGTGCCTCCGCCGAGGCCGCAGATGGTCTTGAAGAGACTGGAATAGGCCTGGGCGAAGCTCTGGCCACCCAGCGTGGTCATGTAGGGCACCGCGTCCAGGTTCATCAACTGCAGGATGTGCTTGATGTTCCGGCCCACGTAGCCGACCTCGAAGGACATCTTCTGGGAGAGCGCCCGTTGGATGGTGAAGCTGAAGTTGTCGGTGTGCTCGCCACGGTAGCTGGGATCGAGCACGGTCACGTCGCCCGCAGGCGCGTTGCCGCCGACCCCTGGATAGAACGGCTGGGAAAGAGTGGGCGACGCCGCCGGCAAGGGTGCGCTCATTCCGTCCGTGCCGATGCGGAATGCGGTGCTCGGGTCGACGTTGCCGGTCCCCAGGCATTGACCAGTCCGGCTGGCGCCCTGGCAACTGACCGCTTGCAGCAGGCCCGGGCCGAGCAGCGGGATCAGCACTTGGTTCACGCCGTTGACGCGGCCATAGATCCGTCCGTAGCCGCCGCGGATCACGGTCTTACCTTGGCCCATAAGTTTTCCGAGAATCCCGTCACTGAAATTCGGGTTCCAAGCCGCCGAAATCCGTGGACTGATTCCTCCGTAGAAGGGGTCATAGCCATACTTCACGCCCTTCTTGCCGTCGCGACCGATGGCGTTGGGGTTAATGGCAAATCCCAGGTTCGGGTTGTACACGCGTCCGGCCAGCGCCTCCGACTTGCGTGAGGCGAGGTATTCGTCGGCATAAACTAGCTTCCCGTCGGGACCCACCAACATCGACTGCTTCCCGCTTTCTTCGAACGGTGGCATTTCCAGGGCGTAACCGAGGCCGTAGGTCACGGTGACCGTCGGCTTCACGTGCCACGTGTCGGTGAAGTAGAAGTTGTAAAAAGGAATGATGTTCCGGCTGAGGGCCACGCTGCCGACTGGCTCCAGTTTCAGGTCCGCGCCGCTGCGGGTATAGACCACCTGCGGCTGGTTGACCAAGCCCAGCACCTGCGCGTACAGGCTGGCGTAGGTGGTCACCTGGTTGGCCGGAACGGTACTCGGAATGAAGTTGGCGTTGCCGAAGTTGATTCCCGAGTTGGTGATCTGGTAGACGATCTGGTTGTTGATTCCCTGCCCGTTGTCGGTGCGCATGTGCATGTTGAAGTTGCGCTGATACGACCCGCCGAACTGGAACAAGTGCGAGCCCTTGACCCAGGTGATGTCATCGCGGAAAAGCTGGTCCTTGCCGTTCCAGAAGCGCTGGCGGATGCTCTGGGTATTCACGTTGTACGGGATCAGGGCGTTGGCGGATTCCCCGCCCGGCTCGATGGCGCCGCCCAGTCCGGGAAGCTGCGGGGGGGCGTTGCCGGTGCCCCACTGCCAGAAGTTCCGGGTGAAGTTGTAGACGAAATTGTTGGTCATCGACGGGGTGATGTTGGTGGTCAGTCCGGCGACGAAGTATCCGGGAACCTGGGTGCGGGGACCCATAGCGGCAGGCTCTCCGAAAGTGTTCCCCGGGAACGCGCCCCCGATGTCTACTTGCGAGGTTGTCAGATTCACCAGCCGCATGAAGCGGTAGCTGGACATGAAGCGCCACTTGTCGCCGAAATCGTGGTCCAGCCGTCCGACCACCAGATTCTGGTTGAGCGGGGCGCGGATCGTCGACAGGAATCCCTGCGTGTTGAAGCGGTCCCCGGTGAGCGGATTGTTGGGCAGAGGCATGAACTTGTCCCAGACCTGCTTGATGATGGGGTTGAGCCCGATCCCGCGCGGATCGCAGGGCAGCGCGTTGTTGGCTCCGCACGTGGCCGGCTGATAGGTAATGCCGTTCACGGTGACCGGCGTGGGATTCAGGTTGTAAGGAACGAACGTGCCCGCGGCGTTGGCGACTTGGATCACGCCGGCGCGCATCAGGGCGGTGGGGACGGGCCGCTCGTAGGTGGAACTGTTCGGGAAGCGCGAGCCTTCATAGAGGAAAAAGAAATAGGTCTTCCCGCCAAGGACTCGTGGCGTCAGCGGCCCGCCGATAGACGCGCCAAAGCGGCTGCGGTGATTCGACGGCAGTGGCGTGAAGGGCTGGCCGCGGAACGGCGTATGGTTGTTCTTCCAGGAGTTGGCCGCGCCAACGTTGGTGGCGAAGTAGAAACCGTAGCCCGATCCGTGGAACTGGTTGGTGCCGCGCTTGGTCACCAGCTTCACCTCGCTGCCGATGGAACTATTGAAGTCGGCGGTCTGGTTGAAGGTGTTGACCTTGAATTCTTCGATGCTATCGATCGGCGTCGGGAGCACACCGGAGGGGACGCCGTTGGTCTGCGTGCCGCCCATGCCGGTGAAGTTTGTGGTGTAGGTGGTGTTGTTGCCGGCCATGTCGTCGGAGTTGTTGCCGCCGTCCAGGGTGAAGACATTCTGGTCCGCCGCGGCGCCCGCGGTGTTCCCGCCTGGGGTGATGCCCGGCTGCAGAACCATCAACGTCGAGACGTCCCGGCCCATGTTGGGCAGGTGCATCAGCGCCTCGCCGGAGAGCGTGGTCCCGACCGTAGCGTTGGTGGTCTGCAATTCGGAGGCGAGCGTAGCCGCGACTTCCACCGTTTGAGTTACGGCGCCCACGTCCAGCGTCACGTTAAGGGTCAAGACCACGCCGATGGTCACCTTCTGCCCGCCGAGCCGGTGTGTCCGGAACCCCGACTTGCTGACCGTGAGGTCATAGGTTCCCGACGGAACGTTGGCAAAAACGTAGCGCCCAGCCGCGTTGCTGGTTGTCTTACGCGGGGTGCTCGCTCCACTGGAGTCGACCAGCGTCACTTCGGCCTCCGGAATCGCGGCATTCTGCGCATCCGTGACTTGCCCGAGGACCGTGCCTCCTGAAGCCGACTGCGCCGCGAGCGGCGTCACGCTCAGGAAAAGCAGACCTAGTAGGGCCAGCAAGGAAATAGACACACCCGTACGAGCCGACGTGTGAACCGACTTCATAGATCCCCCCTTTTGAAATGCAGCACCCCCGCTCTCCGTACCCAAACCCCTCTAATGGGTCGAACCTAGAGAGTTTGGCCGGATGGTAGCGCCTTACGCAAGTTTGTCAAGAGTTATTTCGTTTTCAATACGATAACGGACGCGAATGCGCGTTGGGCGAAGTGTGGTAAGTACTCTTCATGACGACGCTGGTTCTTTCCATCATTCTCCTGGTCCCTGCGATCTTCTCCCAAACGCCTCAACCCCTTCCCTCGATGCGCGAGCAGGCGGCGATCCAGCAGCAATGGCTCAAGCTGCGTTTGGAGCGGGAACTGCCCAAGCTGATGCGCAAGCATGGCGTCCAGATGTGGCTGGTTATCTGCCGCGAGTACAACGAGGATCCGGTTTTCTACTCGCTGGTCTCGCCGACGATGTTTGCGGCGCGGCGGCGGACCATCTACGTTTTCTTCGACCGCGGCGAGGAAAAGGGCGTCGAGCGCCTGGCGCTGGGCGGCGGATCGAACGGCGGCCTGTACACCGTCTACCGCGATCCGGAAAGTGAAAAGCGCGAGATCTACGGCGAGGGCCAGTGGGTCACCCTGCGCAAGATCGTTCAGGATCGCAAGCCGTCCACCATCGCCGTGAACATTTCCCATACGCACGCGTTCTCCGACGGACTTTCGGCGGGAGAGTGGGAGAAACTTCAGGACGTGCTCGGTCCGGAGCACCTGCGCCGCGTGGTGCGCGCCGAGAACCTGGCCCTGGAATACATCTCTCTGCGTCTTCCGGAAATGTTGTCAACTTACCGGCAGATGATGGAGACGGTGCATTCGCTGATCCGCCGGGCATTCTCGAACGAGGTGATCACTCCGGGCAAGACCACCAGTCAGGACGTGGTCTGGTGGCTACGACAGCAGGTGCATGACCTGGGCCTCGGCACGTGGTTCCATCCCACGGTGCGCGTTCAGACGTCGGAGAAGGCCGGCGAAAGCTTCCTGGCAGAGGAGGCTCCCGTAGTGATCACGCGTGGCAGCGTGCTGCATGTGGATTTCGGGATCAGCGCCATGCGCTTGAACACCGACACTCAGCACATGGGCTACGTGCTGCGCGAAGGAGAAAAGGAACCGCCCTCGGGAATCCGCGAAGCGCTGGCCCGTGCCAACCGCTTGCAGGACCTGCTTCTCGAACGCATGAAGCCAGGGCGTTCCGGGAACGAGGTGCTTACCGACACCCTTGCGGCGATGAAAGCGGCGGGCATCAAGGGCTCGGTCTACACTCACCCGATCGGCGATCACGGGCACGGCGCCGGTCCGCTGATCGGACTGTGGGATCGCCAGCAAGGCGTTCCCGGACGCGGCGACGTGCTGCTGCTTCCCGGCACATGGTTCAGCATCGAACTCTCAACCCTGACTCCGGTTCCCGAGTGGGGCGGCAAGGAGTTGTTCGTCGGCGCGGAAGAAGACGCCGCGATCGATGAAGCAGGACGCATCAACTGGGTCCTGCGCAGACAGACGGAATTCCATCTTGTCAAGTAGTGTTTGAAGCCGCGGGGCTCCATCCAATTCGGCAATTGACACGGCTCGCGAAACCTCCGTAACATTAATCTTTTGGGAAGGACGGCCAATGGTGACTGACAAGAAGCGCTTGGAGCAGTTCCGCAAGCGCCTGGAACAGAGGCAGGAAGAGTTGCGCGCCATCGTTGCGCGCATCGAAGAAGACGGGCGTGCCGCCGACGAGGAGGCCACCCAGGACCCTGCCGACAAGGCCGCCAACTCCTACACCAAGGAATTCCTGTTCAGCCAGAGCAACAATGAGCGCTTCCTGCTGCAATTGGTGGAAGAAGCTTTGGAACGCATGAACGAAGGATCCTACGGCGAATG